>JAGVLZ010000074.1 GCA_020054055.1 Phycisphaerales bacterium | reverse complement strand
GCACATCAGCTCTACAGCACCACCCAGGAGGAGCTCAGTGCTGCCCGCACCCAGGTGACCGAGCTCGAGGCATCTCTCCTAGAGGCCCAGAACGCCCTCGCCGAGGCTGCTGCTGCGGTTCTGCGCGCCCTCGGAGTTGATGACGTTGTTGCTCTCGCCGCTGGTCAGGGTGCTCGCGGCGTCGGAGGTTTGCAGGACGGCGACGACGCGCGGGGCGACGGTGCTCGAGGCGACGGCGCTGAAGGTCGTGACGGCGGCGATCGGGCCGCCATTCACCGACTCAACCACCACGCCGTTGAGCAGCGACTGCTGCGAGGTCGTGGCGGTCGATGGATCGTTCTGAAGGATGAAGGGCACCCAGACGGTGCTCGGCATGAACATGCCGCCCATGCCTTTCACCAGGACGGCGGCGCGGGATGAGGCGTACTGGCCCCCCTGTCCGGTCGGGTCGAGGTCGGCGGCAAAGGAAGCACCGGCGGCGACCGCCACGACCGCGGCCAATGAAACAGCAAACTTCGATTGATTCACAGTGGTCATCCCGTCTCTCCCTTGGGAACAAGTCAAGAAGCACAGCCAGCGCGGTCCATCCGCACGGACGCTGAAACACAGATGCAATAACCTACACCGCGTGCGTGGGTCGGGGGAGGCTTTTTGCTGGAATTGGCGATGTTTTTGCGCAAGGGCCGGTTTTGGACGCGGAGTTGGGCCGTTTGCCGACACGATTTCAACGAATTCGATGGTGTATTCGGACCCGACTCCGAGATTTGGACGGAGGATTCGTTTGCATAAAGTTCGGTATCGATCTGTCCGGGCGCGAAAAAGGCGGCCGGGATGAGCCGGTCGCCTTGGTCATTCAGGCCGGTGGCGTAAGAAAGACGGATCCCGATGAGTTTCCGGTGGGGGGAGCATCCGCTGCTTCGTTCGAGGACTCGGTCAGCAGCGGCTTCCTTCACACCCGGATATCAAGCGGGGCCGGTAGACGTTTATCAGGGGAGTTTGCGGTCCCACGCGCCGACAGCGACCAGGCTCGGCAGGGCGAGGCTCTCTGACGTTTCGTCGATGTTCGTGGTTCCGAGAATCGATCCCGTGGGGTACCAGTAGACGGGGTTGCGCGAGTCGGCCTGCTTGATCGGCTCGCCGTGGCCGTCGAAGAAGCAGGCGTTCATGCGGTCGCCGTGGCGATAGGAGAGGGGGAGTTGCTCGCCGTCGGCGGGGATGCCGCTGCCCTTTTTGCCGTAGGACACCGAGTTCCGCTTGACCGGGCCGCTGTCGACGAAGGCGCCGAAGCGGTATGGAGCACCCTGGTCGCTGGTGCCATAGGGGTTCAGCCAGACCCAGGCGTCGAGGCGCCCGCCGGTGGCCGTCATGACGCGGAACCCATCCGCGACCGCGACCTTGCGCGCCTGGGCACCGACGCTCTCGACCTTGGGGGTATACGCCTTGGGAATGGCGCAGTGCTGGAAGTCGTCACCGCTCTGGCTTTGGGCGTATTGAACGATATCACCGTTGGCGCGAGCGATTTCTGTTCCGCTCCAGACGAACGCGGAGGGCATGATGAACGACGTGCCGGGGAAACCACCGTTCGCGTCGGCGATATCCCTCATGTCTTGGTTCCCGTCGGAATCGATCCGCATGGTCTCGCGCATCGCCGGGTCGGCATACTCTTTCAGCAGGAACTGGAAGCGGGCCGCTCGATTCACCGGCAAAGCGGTGTCATCAAGCGAGGGGGTCATCCAGTCCCACGCCTGGACCGGGGTGTTCGCGCGAGACTTCAGGAGTGGATCATTTTCGCTGATGATGCTCCGGAGCCTGATGCCGGTCGTGTTGAGTCCCGGGAAATAGCCCTCGTTCGATGAGGCGTAGGTCAACATGCCCGTGACCATCTGCTTCTGCATCGCGAGTCCCTTGGTCTGCCAGGCGGAGGCGCGGGCCTTGCCCAGCGCCGGCAGGAGGATGCCGATCAGGATGGCGATGATGGCGACGACGACCAGCAGTTCGATGAGGGTGAAGCCCCTCTCGATGATGCGGTCTTTGGCTGGCACGTTGGTCTTCGTCTGCATGGTGGTTGTCCTCGTCGAACTGGGCCGGCCGCGAGTGTTTCGTCGGCGTGCTTCGTGGAAGCGGGTCGTTCGGACCCCTGGAGTCCATCTGGGTCAGGCCTATACGACGGCCCTTCCCCGGGGGATGCGAAACCTTTACAAACCCGCCAAAAGTCGCGTGGCGATGGTGGTATCGGGGCGGCGGATTGTAAAGAAAATCCGAAAATGATGTTTAAGCGGGAATTTAGCGCGAAACTGACGCGATAGCCCTGGTTTAGATAGGTATTTGTTCGGTCATTGGGCGGATTGTGTCAATCCTGTCCCGTCGTCACCCACCGCATCGAGTCAGTGGGGGAGGCACTCGCGGCTGCGCCGCTGGCATCAACGATCTGGCCAAGGGTTGCCTCGTCGAGGGACATGGGGTGACCCTGCCAGCGGACGATGCCGTCGGGGCTCGTGACGATGACGAAGGGGATGCCCTTGTGCCTGGTCACATTCGCCATGCGGCCTCCCGGGTCGGTGGCGACGGTGTAGTTCATCTTTGTTTTCTTCATGAAGGCCTGAACCTTGGGGGCGTCCTCATCGGAGAGTCCCACGGCGACTACCGATTCCTTGAACTTGGCTGCGAGGTCATTCATGTGCGGGATGCTGGCTCGGCATGGGCCGCACCAGGTGGCCCAGAAGTCGATGATGACGACCTTGGCTTTCGTGTCGGGCTGCGGAGTGAGCCACGACTGGGCCTGCAAGGGCGGGCCCTTTTTTCCGATGAGGTTCGCGGCGTTGCCGCGCGGGGTGACGGCCGGGAAGGTTGCTTTTTTGTCGGGTTTTGCGGGCTTTTCCGCGTTGTCGCGCGGGGGGACGGGTGTCCGCGGCGCGGCGGCGGCGTCGAAGG
>JAGVLZ010000181.1 GCA_020054055.1 Phycisphaerales bacterium | reverse complement strand
GGCGAGTGCCATGCTGGCGCCGGCCAGCAACGACAGGCAGACAATAATCAGTCGTCCGAATGGGCGAACAATAGCCACGGTCAGCCCCCTTTCAAGAGTGTGGTTTCATAGACCTTCGGAATGCCGTCAATCTAAGGACGGGTCGGAAGCTCGGCAACTCCGCGGCGCGCCGACGAGCACGGCTCCGAAGTAAGCAAAACGCCTAACCCGAGCGACAGGTGAGTGATTTCACGATGTTTTCACAGAGTTCTGAGTCGGCAGTTGGGCATCGGGGACCCCGCGCACCCGCAACCGTTGATGGCGCGGGGTCGAAGCTTCTGGAGATGAAATTAAAGCAACCGGGTTGAAATCCCACCGTAGATTGAATGACACCCCAAGACCATCTCAACTCAGGAGGCAGCATGGATTGGTGCCGCGCATCCGGGCGATTGCTGGCAGGAGCACTTGTCGTCGCATTGGCCGTCATCACGCCCTGCTTCGGGCGTCCACCCGTTGCACGGGCGGCCCCACGACCGGCGGTCGTTCGGCCGATTCCCCGGCCGCACGTGTCCATCCCCAAGGTTTCGCCGATCAATCTCTCGGCATTTCAAGCGCCGACCCGCTTGGATTGGATGGACTCAGCGGCTGGCAATCGATTGCGGCTCCCGTCAGGTGGATTCCCAGACCTGGAGTCGAATCCGTTGTGGCTGCAATCGCTCAAAGGAGACATCCTTGCTCGCAATCGGGCACTAGACGTTCCGGACGCCACGACTCTGCCCTTGGTCACTGGGCGGCTGAGTTATGAGGACGCCCTCCGAGTGGTGAGCGGGCGATGGAAACCAAGCTTCGGATTCACGACCGTGCACGAGAATGGCCGGATCGTGCTTAACCGATCGGGGCAACCCGCCGATCGGAGCCCCGCTGCATCCGAGTCGGCCGCTGAGTATCAATCTCACCTCGCGGAAATTGATCGTCAGCGAACCAACGGGATCGAGCTCTCCGGCGATTCGTCCAGGTTGGTCGATCATGACGCGATCTCGCGATGGCTGACGCGCGACTACTTCAGCGCCTCGGGGGGAGTGTCGAGCACGACCTTCTTCGGAGAGGGCAAGGCGCTTGTGCATGACCTCGGCCTTCCTCGCGAGGAGCATCGGAATCAGGTCGTCCACGATCTCCTGGGGATGCGAGTGAATCAGTACGCCGAGTCGATCAGTTACGACCACGGCGATCACGTCAAACCATCGAATCAACAAGACCTCCGGGCTCACTGGAGCCGCAAGCTCCCCATGTTTGGCGACCCGGAGGCAGGATCGTCCGTCGAAGCGCCGTCGCTCTGGGACGCGCTCTCATCGGACCTGCAGGGCGCCGCGCCGGCGTTGGTGTCTGAGCGGGGGACGTTTACGGAAGTGTCCTTCGACGCCTTGCCCGGAGGTGGCAACCGCAGCGCCCGCTTCCTTTGGCGGCGGGACGGAACCTCGAATCCCAACGACACGGCCGTGATGACCCGCTTGCAGGCTGGACGTATCTCGCAGCTTCGATGCTCCGACGTTACCCCGGCGACCATCGCGTTGCTCATGGACACCGCGTGGATCGATGGCGACAGCCAAGTAAGCACGTTCGCGAGCAAAGCCGATGTGCTCTACTGGCCCCACCATGCCTGGGTGCCGCGCACAAGGAGCGACATCCGCATTATGCGACGGTTCCTGGAAGGGGTGGAGCCGAGATTCGTGATCATTCACAACCGGCATCCCAAGCAGCGCCGTTCCAACATCGACGAGATCAGGCTTTTCGTGCGAGAGACACTCGGCGATGGGGTGCATGTGATCAGCACCGAGGAACTGGGCAAGCCGTTCGAGATCATTTCAAGCCGCACGGACCGTCCGAGCATCGAGCCATCGCAACCGTCATCGTTCGCGTGAGCGATGACGTTCAGAGAGTGGCTGGATTCGCTTCCGCGTTCGTCACACGCGATGCGGCTAACTCAGCTCACGCTGCGGCGCTGACCTGCTGATCGGCGGTGATCGCCGCCAGGATCTCCGCGGCGGTCTTCTGGATGCGTTCCAGCGACTCGGTCAGCGTCTTGCCGTCGCCGCTGTAGAGGGCGATGTAGTCGCTCGACGCTGTGCAGCTCTCCAGCCCCGCGGCCTGGCACACCACGAACGCGACGGCTTCCGCTTCGGTCTCGCGGACACACTTGGATTCGGGCCGATCGTCGCCGCGGTGGAGGAGTTCGTGGGCGAGTTCGTGGGCCAGCGTAGCAAACTCCTCCGCCGGCGTCTGGCCGGAGCGGATCTCGATCCGGCCGCCGAAAGAAGCTCCTAACGCTCCGCCGAGGTGATCGACGTACTCGAGCTTGATCCCACGTTCCGTTACTACGGACTTGAGCCGTTCAAGGGCGGCCCCCGGTTCGCCGGCAACCGACACCGGCTCGGGCAGTTCCTCGCCATCGGTCTGCGACACGTCGAAGACGTGCACGACCCGGAAGCGGAGGATCGGCGCCCGCTTGGATTCATCGGGCGAATCCGACGCAGTGGACTCGTTCTCCCCCTTCGGCCTGATCATCATTGGCGCGAGGATGGCGATCCCCTTCTCACCCTTGCGGACGAATCGTCCAAGTGTCCGCCAAGTCTGGAATCCCGCAATGCGGGTCGCGTCCGGCCGCTGGGCGAGGATCATGAGGACGTTCCCGAAGGAATACTTATGGAACTTCGCGAGGGCCGCGAGGTACCTCGTCATGGATTCGCTCTTTCCCTGAGCAAGGGACTCGGTGAGTCGGGCGAGTGCGTCGGCGGCGATCTTCTGGGCTTCTTCACGCTGCATGGATGGCTCCTTTCGTGTTTGCGGGACCGTTCCGGCCCCTCACCCCGGAGGGGGGCCGGCGGTCACGCAGAAAGGAGCCGCCGCGAAGAGGCACAGAAGAATCATTCGCCACCCGTGGATCGAGTCAGACCTGATGACAAAGAGAAAAGGTCCGCCCGGCCTCTCGGCCGGGCGGACCCAGGGGTCACTCAGCGGCGAGCGCCGCGTCGTCACGGAGCGCCGCGGGCAGCCACTCGTTCACGCGCTGCG
>JAGVLZ010000086.1 GCA_020054055.1 Phycisphaerales bacterium | reverse complement strand
CGCGTTCAACACCGTTCCGTGCGTCTACGTCGCCGACGGCCACCACCGCACCGCCGCGGCCGCGCGAGCGGGGATCGAACGCCGCAACGCGAACCCGAAGCACACGGGCGAAGAGGAATACAACTGGTTCCTTTCGGTTCTTTTCCCCGCGTCGCGCCTCACAATCCTTCCCTATCACCGCGTCGTGAAGGACCTGAATAGCATGTCGGCGGATCATTTCATTGCCAGGTTGCGCGAGGCGGGCAAGGTGACGGAGTCCGCCGAGCCGTCGCCGACGCGCCCGCACTCACTTTCCATTTACCTCAAGGGCAAAGGATGGCTCGGCCTCGAGTTCCCCGATGCTTGCATCCTCAAGAACGACCCCATCAGGAGCCTCGACTACGAGATGCTCGCCGACCGGGTGCTCACTCCGATCCTCGGCATCGGCGATATCCGCACCGACACCCGCATCGACTTCGTCGGCGGGATCCGCGGCCCGGGCGAACTCGTGAAGCGCGTGGAATCCGGCGAGGCCGCCGTCGCCTTCAGCATGTTCCCCACCTCGATCGAGCAACTGATCGCCATCGCCGACGCGGGCGCGATCATGCCGCCGAAAAGCACCTGGTTCGAGCCGAAGTTGCGCAGCGGGCTGGTGATGCACACGCTGGAGTGATCGGGAATCGTGGAACCGACGGGCCGCATCAGCCGGATGGTGCATCGGCATGAGCGACGGCACCTTGAATGTCATGGAGGGCACGGTGCCGATCCGCCGTCGCGAAGCGGATTCGGCGGCGCGGAAACGAGAAGAGCGGGTCCGCATCGCTCGCATGGTGTGCGGAGTGACGCTTGGTGTCGGGCTTCTGGTTCTCGGCTCGGTCCCCATCCTCCAGCCCCCTCCCTGGCTCATCGGACAGTTCTTCGGCACCGCGTCCAGCCTGTTGATCGCCGCGCTGGCCGGCCTTGGGATCGCATCGCTGGTCCGGCTGAAATGGCCCGTGTGGTACACGGTTTTGGGGATGGGGGTGGTTATCGTCGGGCTTCTGACGGCGCTCGTCGTCATCTGGATGAGCGCGGCCCGATCGATGCGTGTCGGCGCGGTCTCGGAGTCGCTTGTTCTGTCGGCGTTGCTGGGCGCGATGCACTACGCGCTGCTCGGTGCCGCGGCGCGTTCGGCCTCGGGGAGAAGGCCGAAAGGGCCCGTGATTGTTTCGATCATCATGGTCTTCGCCTCGGCGGTTGTCTCGATCTCCTGCCAGTGGGTCTTCGATCCGCCGCACGCGCTGATCGAGACAAGCCAGATCGGCGCCATCCTTGCGACTCTTTCCGCACATGCGCTCATCATCCGGGTGCGGGGTCAGCCGCGCATGATCGCATCGGCGGGAGCGGCGGCGATCCTCTTCTGCTGGGCGTCGGGCGCTTTCTTCGGTTATCTCATCGTTGATGAGCCGATGCTTTCCCAGGAGTTGACGCTCAGAGTCTGCTCCTCGCTGCTTGCCGGCACCTTGATCCTGACCATCGCCAATGTCTGGATGGCCACCCACCAGCGGCGTCGGCTCGCCGGCGAGCGCGGCGAGAAGTGGCCGTATGTTTTTGCGTTCCGCTGCCCTGCGTGCCAGACCGCGTTCGAGGCGACCACGGGGCGGTGCGAGTGCCCGAGTTGCGCCATCGGCGTCCGTGTCTCGCTCGACCCGGGTCGCTGCCTGCACTGCGGCTACTCGCTAGGCGGCCTGTCGTCGCCGACCTGCCCGGAGTGCGGGGCGATCTACTGAACTCTGGCCGGAAACTCCGGCCTTTCGCCTGCCAGCACCCGCCGCACATCCCGCACCACCCACGACATATTCCGATGGGCCGAAGCGGTCGCGGCACCCAGGTGGGGCGTGAGGCGGGCGTTTGCAAGGCCAAGCAGCGGATAGTCCGCGCCGAAGGGCTCGGGATCGTGGACATCGAGGATGGCAAGCGCCGCCGGGTTCGCACGCAGCCACGCCGCGAGCGCCGCCGCGTCGATGACGAACCCGCGCGAAGCGTTGGTGAAGATCGCGTCGGCCTTGAGCCGCGCGAACAGCGGCTCGCCGATGAACCGTGCGTTCGACGGGCGGTCGTCGATGTGGATCGTCACGATATCCGACCGCGCGAAGAGTTCATCAAGGCCGACCGGTTCCGCGCCGTGGCGGTGCTCCTGCGGGACTGGAAGCAGATCGTTGTAGAGCCCCTTCATGTTCATCGCCGCCGCGAGGCGCGCCATCGACTTCCCCACGCGCCCAAGCCCGATGATCCCCAACGTCATCCCCGCCAACTGCCGCGGCGCGATCAAGCCGTGACGCAACTTCTTCCACTCATCCATCGGGAGCGCCCGATCCACATACACCCGCGGCCGAAGCGCATCCAGCACCATCGCCCAGACCAACTCCACCACCGCGCGCGTGTTCGCGTCCGGCGTGTGGACCACCTCGACGCCGCGCGCCCGGCACGCCGGGATATCGATGTTGTCCAGCCCCACCCCGGCTCTCCCAACGACTCTCAAACGCGGCGCCTTCGCCAGAAGCCCCACATCCACCCTGGTATACGTCCGAACGACCAGCCCCTCCGCGCGTCCGAGCAGGTCGGCGAATCGCCCCGCCTCCGTCGCCGAGCACTCCACGACCTCGCACGACCCAGCGAGCCACTCCACGCACCCGGCGTCGAGTTCCTCGGCGATCACGACCAGCGGTCGCGATCCCGACGTCGAAGTGGTGGATGAAGTCGGCACCGGCGGGTCAGCCTTGATCGTCGTCACCGCCGCACTCGGCCGGCTCGAGGACCGCGCTCATCGAACCCTTGCACGTCGCGATCAAGCGATCCGCGCCGAACGAATGCACCTGCTCGACCTTGAGTTCTCCCAGTTCGCGGTGCGTGGTCATTAGGATCGCACGCCCCTCGGCGTCGACCGCCTTCGCAACCTGGTACGCCCGCTCCTTCTCGTGGCCGAAGAGGCGCTGCGCGAGGTCGATGACGTACTCGTACGAGTGTTCCTCATCGTCGAGCAGCACCACGTTCCACAGCCAGGGCTGCTTGACCTGCGGCTCGTCGCGCGTCTTCGGGCGGGTGATGGTCGATGCCTGCTCCATGCACCAACTATACACCCGGCACGTTCCGGCCAGCCACCGGACGTTTCCAGGCACTGGTTCACTTTGGCGAATACCACACGGGTTGCAAACCCGTGCCACCGGCAAAGTGAACCAGTGCCCGATTCCACGAGCCGTCCACCGCCGAGTTCCATCACAAATTCCCGGTTGCCACTTGACAGGAACGGCCCCGCGCTCGACATTCCTTGATGAGTGGGAGTTGAGGTCGATCCCGCCTTGCTTCCCTCGTCCGCGGTGCCTTCGGGGGGAACCCGCCCCGGACCCGCGGAAATGGAGGAAGCGACCGATGAACAAGGGCGACCTGATCGAGAAAGTGGCGGAGCAGACGGGCGAGAGCAAGGCCGGGGCCGCCCGGATGGTCGAGGCCGTGCTTGGATGCATCGTCGATGGCGTCCACCGCGAAGCGAAGGTCTCGATCACCAACTTCGGGACCTTCAAGAAAAAGCAGCGCAAGGCGCGCGTCGGGATCAATCCCATCACCAAGCAGCCGATGGAGATCAAGGCCTCAACGACCGTCGGCTTCTCGCCGAGCGAGACGCTGAGGAATGGGGTGTAGGGTTCAGGGTTCAGGGTTCAGGGTCTTGTCTTTCCACTCCCCACTCCCGCATTCCTCCGTGCTCCTCCGTGTCCTCCGTGCTAAAACTCTTTGTCTTGGCTGAACGTCAAGACGCGAACGCCCGCTCCGCCACCTCGATCGCCCGCGCCAGCGCCGCGGCCTTGTTCACCGTTTCCTGATATTCCGCCTCCGGCTGCGAATCAAAGACGATCCCCCCCGCCGCTTGAAGGTGATAGAGCCAGCCCGATTCATCCCGCGCCGCCGTGGGAACGATGATCGTCCGCAGCGTCAGCGCGATGTCCATCTCGCCGGTGAGTGAGACATATCCGAAGCCCCCGCCATACGGCCCGCGACGCACGGGTTCCAGTTCATCGATGACCTGCATCGCCCGCACCTTGGGCGCGCCGGAGATCGTGCCGACGGGCAGCGCCGCACGCAGCGCGTCCCAGCAATCCTTCCCCGGCGCGAGTTCGCCCTCGACCGTCGAGGAGATGTGCATGACGTGGCTGTACCGCTCGATCGCGAGGAGCGACGGCGTTCGGATCGTCCCCGGCCGCGCCACCTGACCCACGTCGTTCCGCCCGAGATCGACCAGCATGATGTGCTCGGCCCGCTCCTTCGCGTCGCCGAGGAGTTCTCGCTCCAGCGCCGCGTCCTCCTCCT
>JAGVLZ010000155.1 GCA_020054055.1 Phycisphaerales bacterium | reverse complement strand
GTGCGGCGGCGGTGAGCATCGCGGCGAGGGGCCCTTTGGCGTCGGCGGTGCCGCGGCCGTGGAGGATGTTTTTTTCGAGGCGGACGGGGATGTTGCCGGTGACGGTGTCGATGTGGCCGAGGAGGATGAGGACACCCCCTCCGTCACTCGCAGACTCGTGACACCTCCCCCGGTGGGACCGGGGGAGGAGGGTGGCGATGGCGTTGCCTGCTTCGTCGATGTGGGATTCGAGAGCGAGTTCGGTCGCGGCGCGGATGAAAAGTTCGATGGCGGGGCGCTCGTGACCGCTCAGGCTGGGTGTGCGGACGAGTTGTTCGAGGAAGGCGCAGGCCCAGGTGTCAGTGGCGATTTCGCACCGACCGCTCAGAGCAGCGGTCGGTGGCACGGGTGGCGCGTTCACGCCAGCGCTCCTTCGAAGTGGGTGCCCGCGCCGTTGCGTGCGGCGGCGATGGGGTGGTCTCCGTTGGCGCTGCCGATGATGACGCGGGGGACGCCGGCGGTGAGGGCTTCCTCCGCGGCGAGGACCTTGTTCTTCATGCGTCCCTTCGCGGCGTCGCGCGCGGTTTCGAGGTTGTCGGCGCTGATCGAGGTGATGAGCGATGCGGGGTCGGTGTGATCGCGGAGGACGCCTGGGACGTTCGAGAGGAGGAGGAGTTCTGCGGCGCCGAGGGCCGCGGCGGTCGCTGCGGCGGCGCGGTCGGCATCGACGTTGATGGCGATGCCGTCGTGGGTGATGGCGGGTGGGGTGAGGACGGGGGTGTGGCCGGTGTCGAGGAGGAGTTTGAGGAAGACGACATTGACGTCTTCGACGCGGCCGGAGAGGTCGTCGCGGATGATGGTGGTGAGGCCGTCTTCGACGGAGCGGATGGCGTCTTTGCGGGTGCCGCGCCAGATTCCGGCGTCGATGCCGCTGAGTCCGACGGCGTCGGCGTTGTGGGCGCGGAGGTGCTCGACGATGGACTTGTTGATTTTGCCGCAGTAGACCATGTTGAAGATGTCGAGCGTGGCGCGGTCGGTGCGTCGGCTGGTGTGTCCCGAGGGGCTGGTGATGAATCGTGGCGGTTGGCCGAGGCGTTCGGCGATGAGGTTTGTTTCGTGTGAGCCGCCGTGGACGAGGATGGCGCGTTGGCCGGAGCGGACGAGTTCGGCGAACTCGTCGAGGATGTGGTCGAGGTTGATCCCTTCGCCGCCGCCGATTTTGATGATGATGGTGTCGTGCATGTGCGTTCTTCAGGAGGGTCCGGGGGCGTTCCGGGAGCAAGCATCCGCCACTTTGCTCGAAGACTCGCTCAGTGGCGGCTTCTTCGTTTCTTTCAGACTGGATGCAGGCCGGGGAAGGTGAGGCCGGCGGTTTCGGGGAGGCCGAGGGCGATGTTCATGGATTGGATGGCGGAGCCGGCGGCGCCCTTGACGAGGTTGTCGATGGCGCAGAGGGCGATGATGCGGCCGGAGCGCGGATCGACGGCGAAGCCGACATCAGCGTGGTTGCTGCCGCTGAGGACGCGCGGATCGGGGAGGCGGTTGATGCCGGTCTTTTCGTTGACGATGCGGACGAAGGGTTCGTTCGCGTAGGCATCGCGGTAGAGGCGCCAGAGTTCTTTTTCGGTCGCGGGGCGCGTCGGGATGACGTGGGCGGTGCAGAGGACGCCGCGCACGAGTTCGACGGTGGTGACGGTGACGTCGAGGGGGAAGTCGCCGAGGGACTGGAGGACTTCTGCGGTGTGGCGATGGCCGGCTGGGGAGTAGGTTCGGAGCGAGCGTGAGCGCTCGGGGTGGTGCGATGCGGCGGAGAACTCGCGGCCTGCCTCCGACGATCCCACCTTGATGTCCGCGATGACGCGCTGGATGAGCCCATTGCGCGCGAGGGGCGCGAGTGCGAGGATCATGGCGGTGGCGTTGCAGCCGACGCCGCTGATGAGGCGTGCGTTGCGGAGCGATTCGCGTGAGATTTCGGGCAAGCCGTAGACGGCTTCGCTGAGGAGGGCGGGGGCGGGGTGTGTTTGGCCGTACCAGGCGCGGTAGGCGTCGGGTGAGCGGAGGCGGAAGTCGGCGGAGAGGTCGATGATGGTGGTGCCGAGCGCGCGCCAGCGTTCGATTTCCTTTGAGGCGGTGCCGTGGGGTGCGCAGAGGAAGAGGGCGTCGGAGGTTTCGATTTCTTCGGGGACGGTGAAGAGGAGGTCGGAGTGGCCTCGGAGTGAAGGGTGGGCGCGGTGGATCGGTTGGCCGGCGAGTGTGCGCGATGAGACGGAGCGGATGTTGATGTTTGGATGGGCGAGGAGGAGTCGGAGGAGTTCTCCGCCGGTGTATCCGCTGCCGCCGACGATGGAGGCGGAGATGCTCACCGGCGTGCCTCCGCGAGTTCGGATTCACTTTGCCGAAGATCACACGGGTTACAAACCCGTGCCACCGGCATACACGGGTTGGAAACCCGTGCCACCGGCAAAGTGAGTGAAGCGAGGTGGTCGGCGATGCGTGCGGGGATGTCGACGCCGGAGGTGCTGATGCTGTTGCGGAACTCCATCGAGTGGTTCACTTCGTTGACGAGGAGGCCGCGGGTCGGGCATTCGAGGAGGTCGACGGCGGCGATGTCGGCACCGACGGCATGCACGGCGGCGCGGCTGAGGCGTGAGGTTTCGTCGGTGATAATCAGCCCGGAAGCGCGTGCGCCGCGAGCGGTGTTGGTGACCCAGTGGTCGCTGGCGCGCTCGATGGCGGCGATGGCCTCGCCGCCGACGATGAAGACTCGGAGGTCGCGGCCTGGCTTGTTGATGTGCTCCTGTGCGTAGATGACGTGCTGGGTGGTTGAGCCGAGGGTCTCGCGGTGCTCGACGATGGCTTCGGCGGCGTCGCGGTCATTGACGCGTGCGAGGAGGCGTCCCCATGAGCCGATGGTGGGCTTAAGGACGGCGGGATAGCCGAGGGATTCGACGGCGGCGAGTCCGGCTTGGGCACCGATACCGATGCGGACGGCGGGCGTCGGGATGCCATCTCGGATCAGCGCCAGCGTTGTACGCATTTTGTCGGAGCAGACCTCGATGGCGTCGGCGCGGTTCACGCAGCGGACGCCCATCGATTCGAGGATGCGCGTGGCGGTGAGGGAGGCGGTGAGGCTGACGCAGCGGTCGAGGACGAGGTCGAAGCCGAGCCAGCGTTCCGGGCTTGCGGGGTCGAAGACTTCGGCGCGGAGGTCGATGACTTCGACGTTGTGGCCGCGGGAGGTGAGGGCGTCGAGGAGGAGTGTTTCCTCGGTGCGGAGTCGTGTGTGGAGGAGAGCGAGGCGCATGCGGTTCCTTGGCGAAGAGGCTCAAGCGGAGGCGCAGAGACGCGGAGGGGGGAATGAAGGGTTCAACGCGAAGAGCGGTAGAAATGGCGGAAGGAGGGGTCGACACGGGTTACAAACCCGTGCCACTCGAAAGAACTCGATTACTCGCCCCAGTCTTCCTCGACCTTGGGGGCGAGGGCGAAGGTGAGGGGTTCGGTGTCGGTGACTTCGAGTTCGACGGCGCAGCCGGGGCAGTTGGTGACCTGGCCGCGAAGGGGCGCGCGGTTGAAGGTGATGTGGGCATCGCATTCGGGGCATCGTGGCAGGGTGGCGGTGGCGGTGGACATGTGTGCGGTTCCTTTCGATGAGTGGTGAGCGTGAAAACAACAACCCCCGGCTCTTTGTCCGGGGGTTGCGGTGATGGACTCGTGATGAGGTCTAGGTCTTAGACCGCAAAGAGCCACGGCGCACGCCCGGACGGGCTGGCTTTGGCTTTCGCGGATTTGAGCGAGATGGTGAGGGGCATGGGGTGCTTATCGGGTTCGAGGACGGGTGAACATTACCCGGCGTGGGGCGAAAGTCAAACTGGGGTAATGGAGGGACAGCGCCGCACCCCCTGGGGTTGCTCTTCGTGTGCGGGTTTGGGACGAGTTGCAAAAAAAACTGGCGCAGCACATTGCCCGTGCCCCGTTCTGGTGTATTTTTCGTTCAGACCCACGCGCAGGCGGGTCGCTCAATGGCACACATTTTGGAAGGAGTCGTTCCGTGAAAAACTCGATCCGTAGATTCGCGGCTGTTTCCGCGGCCGGTCTTGCCGCAGCTTCGGGGAGCGCGAATGCGCAGACGATCGCGCCGGAGTTTGCCGGCTCGTACACCTCGTTTGACCTCGGATCCGTCCCCGAACTGCCGCCGCTCTACGGCGGGCTGACCTTCAAGTTTGACGATCCGAACGTGCTGCTCATCGGCGGTTCGGCCAACGGCTCGGCCGGGGCGCTGTACTCGGTGAGCGTGATCCGCGATGTCGATAGCCACATCATCGGCTTCAGCGGGATCGCGGAGTTCTTCGCGGATGCCGCGTACAACGATGGGGGCGTTGCGTATCACCCGGACAGCGATGTGCTCTTCACTTCGCGCTGGCCGGTGAACCAAATGGGTCAGTTGAAACCCGGCAGCACGACGACGGACAAGATCATCGACCTTGCTCCGTTTGGTGTCGCGGCATCGAACGCTTCGGTGAACTTTGTTCCGGCGCTGTTTCCCGGGGCCGGGCGGATGAAGATCGCGTCGTGGGCGGGCGGCCAGTGGTACGACGTGGACATCGCCCCGGACGGGATGGGAACGTACGACATCACGAGCGTGACGGCGGTGCCCGGGTCGACGTTGCCGGGCGGGCCGGAGGGGTTTACTTATGTGCCGCTGGGCTCGCCGCTGTTTGGGTATGACCCGACGATGATCGTGAGCGAGTACAGCGCCGGGCGCGTCGCGGTGTACGACATGGACGCGAACGGCGATCCGATCATCGCTTCGCGGCGCGACTTCATCACGGATTTGTCGGGGGCCGAGGGGGCCGCGATCGATCCGCTGACGGGCGACTTCCTGTTCTCCACGTTCGGGGGTGGGAACAAGATCGTTCGCGTGAGCGGGTTTGCGGTGCCTTCGCCCGCGGCGGCGATGCCGCTGATGGTGCTGGCGGTGGGG
>JAGVLZ010000264.1 GCA_020054055.1 Phycisphaerales bacterium | reverse complement strand
GAGGCGATGGTTGCGCGGGTGGCGGCCTGGGCCCGCGCGCAGTACGTCGAGTCGGCGGGGCTGGACCGGATGATCGACCCATCGTGCTACGCGACGCTGCGCACGATGACGCGGATCTATTCCGGTCTGCTGACGGTGATCGAGCACGACCCGGCGCGGATCGCGGGGCAGAAGCGGATCAGGCTTCAGTCCGTACATAAGGCGGGGATCGCGCTGCGTGCGTGCGCCCGGGCGTGGGTGAATCAACATGTGCCGACGACTTCGCCGCTGTACGCGGTGCTGACCCCCGCCGCGCGCCGGTGACATGCCTTGACGACTCCTCGAACAGCCATCATCGTTGGCGGCGGGATCGCCGGCATCGCCGCGGCGCTCCGGCTTTCCGAGCGGGGCGTGGCGGTGACGCTCGTCGAAACTCGGAAGAAGCTGGGAGGCCGGGCGACTTCGTTCGTTGATGCTCGCACCGGAATGACGATCGACAACTGCCAGCATGTCGCGATGGCGTGCTGCACGAACTACCTCGACCTGTGCGGTCGATTGGGGGTGCTCGACAAGATCAGGTGGCAGCGCGACATCTTCTGGGTCGAGGAGGGTGGGCGGGTCAGCGTGATGCAGCCGGGGATGCTGCCCGCGCCGATGCACTTTGCGGTTTCGTTTCTTGCTGTCCGGTTTCTGAGTGCGAGGGAGAAAGTGCGCGCGAGCATGGCGATGCGTGCGGTGCTGACGGCCGATCGCGCGCTGTGGAAGCACGCGACCTTCGCCGAATGGCTCGGGGCGCAGTCGCAGCCGAGGTCGCTGATCGAGAAGTTCTGGGCGCCGATCATCGTCAGCGCGTGCAATTTGCCGCCCGAGCGTGCCTCGGCGGCGAGCGCGTTGCATGTGTTTCAGGAAGGGTTTCTCTCGCGCCGGGATGCCGCGATGGTGGGCGTGGCCGCCGTGCCGCTGGTGGAACTGTATGACTCGGCGGAAGCGGTGCTCGCGCGCGCGGGGGGCGCGATCCGGCTCGGGACGGGGATCGAGAGGCTGTGGACCGATCGGGTTGTCACGACGGGCGGCGAAGAACTGCGTGCCGACGCGGTGATCTGTGCGGTGCCTCCCGAGCGGGCCGTGCGCATCGTCGCGCCGGAACTTCAGGAGCGCGACGCGCGATTCGAGCGGATGTCGCGCATCACGCACAGCCCGATTCTTGGCGTTCATCTCGCGTTCGATCGCCCGGTTTTGCCGATGCATTCGGCGGTGCTGGTGAATCGAGCGACGCAGTGGCTGTTTCGCAAGAGTCCGCCGGGCGAGCCTGCTTCGATGCTGGGATCACACGTCCACGCGGTCATCTCCGCGGCGGACGAATGGATCGCGCTCGACGAGGAGGAGATCACCCGGCGGGTTGTCGCGGATGTTCACGCCTGCTTCCCGGCATCTCGCGAGGCGAAACTCATCTCCTCGCGCCCGGTCAAGGAGAAACTCGCGACGTTCGCGGCGACGCCCGAGGTGGAGGGGCTGAGGCCGGGCTCGTTCGGGGAATCGGGGCTGATCCTGGCGGGGGACTATGTTCAGACCGGGTGGCCCGCGACGATGGAGGGAGCGGCGCGGAGCGGGTACATGGCGGCGGCCGAGGTGTTGCGGTGCGGTGTGGAGGAAGTGCTGGCGCCGTCGCTGAAGCGGACGAGGCTGGTGAGGCTCATGGCGCGATGACGATCGTTCGGTTACTTCTTTGGTGGGTTGACCCGAGGAGCGTTATGCGTCCCGTTTTGCGTCGGGGTGGCGGCGGGCGAAGAGACAGGAGTGATCGGATACTGAGACGGTTCGGTGCTTATCTGTCCGGTGCTCCCGGCCGGGTAACCGAACTTCGCGATCTGTTCCGATTCCGCCAATGATGTCGGTTTCGATGTATCAACTCGGCTCATGGTCGATGCCCCTATCGGTTCGGCGCGGTTTTTGTGCGCTGATGCATCGTAGGCACCTCGAGAAACTCAAGAAGCACGCAATCATCCGCCCGACTAATCACCCCCTTCGAGTTGGAGGGGGGGGGGCTGTAATGCGGCCCTTGTCATCCAGCGGAAACATCTTGCCGCAATAAATCGTTTGCGGGTGGGGGAAAGCGGCCGCGAAGCCGCCAGTTTCGGTGTTGTAGAGGCCGGCAACTCTCTGTCCATTCTCAAACGTTTCGTACACGATACAGCCCGGGCGGTCCTTGAAGAATCGGTCCCAAGCGGTGGGGGTCGGGTCCAGCATTCCCGGCAATCGCAGGTAGTTCCGAGCCAACCCGGCCAGGTATCCGATCACGACCGGAGTGACCAAACAGTAGATGACGGCCGCGAGGGCCGAAAGAAATGGATGCGCCTTGACGAAATCTGCGAGAGTCTCCGCGTCGCTAAGCAACGCAGGTGCCAGCCACCAGACATGCAGGCTCGCGTTGATGACACCGAAGCCGAGGCACGCAAGCAGTAGTTCGGACCCCTCGCGATTCGCGCGGGGCACGACGCCGCCAAAGCCAATGAGCGACACAAATCCCGGGAGCAGCGCGACCAAAGTGATGACAACCACTTCGACTGAGTCGATCATCGAGCACCCGCCAATCGTCTGGTTTCACGATCGAAGTTCTTCACCATGTTCGTCCTGATGCCCATGACGATCAGGAAATACACCCCCCCGGTGATCAGGGCCCCGATCGCGAGCGAGGTCCGCGCGACCATCAGGTCCCCCGGCCCGTCGATGTTCTGGTCTCTGAACGCCGCGGCCGTTTCGACGCACGAGAAGAGGGCGTTCAGCGGCGTGGAAGCGCTGAGGGCCGGCCCGAGGACGGTGATCTTCGTCCCCGCCTTCCAACCGCAGAGGCCGACGATCCCCGCGACGACGCCCACCATGCCGACCGTCGAGATGACGCTGCCGATGGTCCCTTTGCTCTTGAGCGACCACTGCAATCCGACCATGACGCAGAAGGCGATGAAGGGGAGGGTGACGAGCGGCATGACTAGCGCCGATTCCGGCAGGATGACGGGTGTCGGGATCGACATGGTGCCGAAGAGGTCACTCGACACGACGCCGTCCACGCGGCCTAGCCCGCCCGCGAGGACGTACAGCCCCGCCGCGGCGATGGTGCCCATCGGCACCGCGAGGAGAGGGAGCAGGTACATCACCAGTCCCTTCAACTTTCCGCCGAGGTAACTCTTTGGCGTCAGGGGCGTGGTGAGAAGCAGGTCGAGGGTGCCGTCCTCACGTTCCTTGCTGATGGCGGTAGCGCTGGTGTTGATGGCGATGAGGACGATGACGGCGAGTTCCGTCCAGACGGTGAGCAGCAACGTCTTACGGAAGGCGACGTGGCCGATCGCCCCGCCGTGGTAGTAGAGGACGATGGCCAGCCCCCAGAGCGCGCCGGTGCCAATGAAGGTCCAGCGCATGATCATTTTGGGGAGCGTGGCCTGGCGAGCGGTGGCTTCTCGCCAGGCGATCGGGTTCATTCCGACCGGCCTTGGGGGGCGAGTCTCCGCACCCCTGGCTCCCAGGCCGAACGCGCGCCGGTACCACGGCACCGCACCGGGGCTTGCGCCGACCGAGCGGACGGTGAAGGTGCTGATGAGGACGAGCAGCAGGCTCAGCCCGCCGCTGAGGATGCACCACGTTGCGACCGGATTCCCGAGCCACCAGCGCTGGAGCGCGGGCATCGCGGCGAGTTCGAGCGCGTCGGGCCTTGGATAGCCCGCGGGGTTCAGGAGCGCGCGGAGCGACAGGAATGGATTGAGCGCCGTCACCCACGTCACTCCCCCGACAGCGATGAACGAATCGAGAGCGAGCGTGAGCGCGAGGTAAGTCACGACGGCGACGTAGAAAGCGAAGACCGCTCGCTTTCCAGCGAGGCGATTCACGGCGAGGGCGACGGCGATGGCGCCGACGACGAGGGCCGCGCTCCCCGCGACGGCGTAACTCAGCAGGATCGACGATCCCGGCACGCCGCCGAAGTATTGGGTGATGGCGAAGAGTGGGAGAGACGCGACGAGCAACGCGAGGATGAAGAAGAGGCGGCCGAAGAGTTGTCCGAGCACCATCTGCAACGCCGAGAGCGGCGTGGTGAGCAGAACTTCCCATGTGCGCGGGTTGCTTTCCTGTGCGATCGCCCCCGCCATGAAGACGGGCGAGAGGATGCAGATGAGCGCGATCTGGAGGTAGGCGACGATCTCGAACGCGTGCGCGCCGCTCACCGCGAGGGCCTGGTAGGTCAGCGTGCCGCGCTGCGGGAGGAGCATCGTCATCAGGACCGCGATGAGGACGACGAGGTAGACGCTCCTGATGAGCATGTGGCGAGGCCGGCGCGACCCACCCTGGACCAGTCGGACGACGATCGGGTTCATCGGGACGAGGCGGAGGATCCATCGGAGGGCGGCGGGCATGGAAGGGTGATGGTAGGGAAAACCGGCCGGACCGTTCCAATGTTGACCATTCGGCCGATCGACCTTAATCTTCCCCTAACCGGTCGCCCGACTTGTTGGACACGGGGCGCCGATCATGCTGAGCACTCGGACTTCGAGTCGCGCAGCCGCCGGCGCTCGCCGGCGTATAGATTGAACAGGATTCAGTGACGCTTCAGTCAAGCATGTATGACGAGTTGGCGAACATTCCGCGTACCGATGGTGGAGGGCAGCCGAGGGGTTGTCCGGGTCCGAAGCCGCCCGCGGCGCGTTCGCCCGGTTGATGAGCGGGGTCGGTCATTCGTGGCCGATCGGAGATGTTCGCAGTTGTGAAGCGTCCGATCTGAAGTGTTCATTCGTCCCCGTGTCCTTCCGTCTGGTGGTCATCACAGGCTCGCGCGTTGTTTGCGCGAGCAGGAAGGATGGGGTTCGTGATCAACAACTTAGCCAACGCCACGATGGAGCCGCTCGATTGGGGCATCGCGCTCGGGATGACGGTCGCGGGTGTGGTTGTCGCTCTGGTCCTTCAGCGACTTCTCGCGGCGAAGACGATCTCTTCGGCGAAGTCCGAGGCCGCGGAGATCATCAAGCGTGCCGAGGCGGACTCCCGCACGGCGGCCGAACGTGCCGAGGTCGAAGCGACGAAGCGCGTGATGGCGCAGCGGGAGAAGTCCGAGGCCGAGATCAATGTCAAGCGCGAGGAAGTGCGCGAACTGGAACGCCGGCTCGCGAAGCGTGAAGACCTGCACGAGCGCAGCGCGGCGACATTGGCGCAGAAGGAGGCCGAGCACGCGAAGGCGGCCGACTCGCTCCGCGTCCGCGAGACCAAGGTGGCGCACAAGGAGTCGGAACTTGAAGGGGTGATCGAGAAGCAGAAGCAGGAACTGCTCCGGGTGGCCAGCCTTTCCATGGAAGAGGCGCGTCAGATGCTCCTCGAAAAGATCGAGTCCGACGTGCGCCACGACGCGGCCCACCTCGTCCGCAAGATCACCGAAGAGGCGCAGACCGAGGCGAAGGCCAAGGCGATGGAGATCACGCTGATGGCGATCCAGCGCTACGCGGGCGAGCACGGCGCGGAATCGACCGTTCGCACCGTGCCGATTCCCTCGGACGATATGAAGGGGCGGATCATCGGGCGCGAAGGCCGGAACATCCGCGCGATCGAGAAGGCGACGGGGGTGGACATCATCGTGGACGACACGCCGGGCGTGATCGTGGTCTCGTGCTTCGACAAGGTTCGTCAGGCGGTGGCCGCGGAGTCGCTCCAGAAACTGATCCAGGATGGGCGGATCCATCCCTCGCGCATCGAGGAAGTGGTGGAGCAGGTCCGCAAGGAGATGGACGAGCGCATCGGCAAGTTCGGGCGCGACGCGATCATGGAAGCGAACCTGCGCAATGTGCACCCGAAGATCTCGGAGGCGATGGGGCGTCTCCAGTTCCGCACATCCTTCGGCCAGAACGTGCTGCGCCACTCGATGGAGGTGGGCTACCTGTGCCAGATGATCGCGGACCAACTCGGACTGAACGGGACGATCGCGCGGCGGTGCGGCTTCCTGCACGACATCGGCAAGGCGATGGACCAGGAGCAGGAGGGGACGCACCCCAAGATCGGCTACGAGTTCGCGAAGCAGTACGGCGAGAAGGAGCCGGTGCTGAACGCGATCCTCGGGCACCACGGGGACGTGCCCGCGACGTCGTTCTACACGCCGATCGTGATGGCGGCGGACTCGGTCAGCGGGGCGCGGCCCGGGGCGCGCCGAGAGAGTCTTGAGAAGTACATCCAGCGTCTGGAGCAGCTCCAGGGGATCGCGCTGGAGCAGCCGGGTGTGGACGAGGCGTACGCGATCCAGGCGGGGCGCGAGGTGCGGGTCATGGTGGATGCGAAGCGAGTGAGCGATGACGACGCGTTCCTCATCGCGAAGAAAATCGCCGACAAAGTGAGCGCCGAGATGACCTTCCCGGGGGAGATCAAGGTGACGGTGCTTCGCGAGACGCGGGCGGTGGAGGTGGCGCGGTAGCCGTTGGGAGGAGGGGTGCTTGCCGATCATTCCCGCGCGAGGCTGCGTCGGGCTTCCGGGAGGCATTGAAGCACTCTCGCGGCTTCCCGGCTCAGGGCGTCGGAGGCCGCCGATGCCGTCGCGAAATCTCCGAGTCGGCTGGCTTCTTCGATCGCGGCGGCGAGCGTGGCCAAGGCGTCGGCGGAGACCATTCCGGCGGCGCTCTTCAGGCGATGCGACCACATCGCCGCGGAGCGAATGTCGCCGATTCGGATGCTGTTGAGCAGTTGATCGAGGTCGTCCTCGACGCTCGATTGAACCATCGAAAGCACTTCCTCGATGAGTTCGTGCTCGGACTCGAAGCGTTTGAGCACCCGTTCGATGCTTAGCGGAAAGTCATTGATGAGCGTGCTTGGGCGTGCGGCGGAGGATTGGTTGCACGCACGATCGGACGATAGCGGATGGTGAATGCTCCCGGACGACCCGAGCAGGACTTCCAATCGCCGCGGGTCAACCGGTTTTTCGAGGCAGGCGTCCATCCCCGCGGCGAGGCACTCGCGCTGCTCCGATTGCGCGGTGGACGCCGTGAGTGCGATGATGCGCAATCGTCGGCCGTCGCACGAGAAGACCCGGCCTTCGCGTTCACGCCTGCGGACCTCCCTTGTCGCGTCGAGCCCGTCCATGACGGGCATCTGGCAGTCCATCAGCACCAGGTCGAAGCGGCGCTCGCCCACCAGGCGCAGGGCGTCCGCGCCGTTGTGCGCCCATTCACATTCGTGCCCGAGATGCAGCACGGCGTTCCGCGTCACCAGCAGGCTGACCTCGTGGTCTTCGACCACCAGCACCCGCTTTCGTTCGGCGGATGGCTTCGCGGCCCTTGGAGAACGGGGTTCCAAGGCGAGTCCGATACCGATCAGCGCGCCGAACGCTCCCAGCGCCCGTGCCGGCCACGAAACGCCGAGTTCCCGCGTGTGACCGATGCTGTCCGTTATTCGGCTGCCGAACGCCAGCATGGCGGCCGCGACCGCCGCGGACACGACGGCACCCAGGAGATGTTTTCGCCACCCGAACGACATGCACATTCGTTCGGCTGACACTGGGTTCCGCGTGATCGCCCGGGCCGCGGGGGGAATGGGAATCCCACGCATGCAAACGCCCAGGTCGGACAGTATTCCCGACCCTCTCCGGGTCGGGCGCCTTATGGGAGCAGACGCCCGTGATGTTCATGGCTCAGAAGGCGGCGAGGTCGTCCGGGAACGCGTGAAACAGAGCGATGTGCCGCGGCGCATGCATCCCTCTCGACACTCAAGCCACATATATGAGTGTTTGCAGTTCGTATGTAGGTGTGTATTCTCAGTAACCCTTTACATCCATCATTGTAACTCAGAAATTGGGGTCCGGGGCGGGTGTGAACGACAACAATGAGTCGGACATACGGCAGCCCATTCGGGTGGGGTGGTGTATTTGCATCGGGCGCGTTCCCATGTGCGATCCTGAAGCGTCGGCGCTGACGTGAAGGCGGGATGTGCTGAAACGGCGAATGTCACTGATTGTGACGCGCCCGGGGGCGCGAGAGTGAGCGCTCAGTCTTAACTTCAGTAGCGCATCGCGCCGATGCACTTCACCACCGGAGGCAGTGCATGGCGAACAAGATCCGCGTGCTCATCGGGGCACATCACGACGCTGATGGCGGCCTTATCCGCGATGCGCTCGGTACTTACGAGCAGTTCGAGGCTCGCCGTGCAACGTCGGTTTCGGAATGCGTCACGAGCCTTCGCGACGAGGTCCACGACTGCGTTGTTCTCTGCCTCCGCGGCTCGCACGATGGGGTCTCCGCGGTATTGAATGACTCCTTCCCCGCCATGCGGGGTACCCCCCTCATCGTCGTGGCCGCAAACTCGACCCAAGAGATGGTCATCGCGAGCATGCGCGCGGGTGCGTCGGACTACCTTCCGATCGAGGGCGCGATGTTCGGCGATCAACTCCGAGAGCGGATCGAAGCGGTGGTCGGGCAGGCCAGGGGGCGGGCGCTG
>JAGVLZ010000112.1 GCA_020054055.1 Phycisphaerales bacterium | reverse complement strand
TGATCGAAGCCGCGGCGCTGCGACTCCCCGCCGTGAATCTCGGCCCGCGCCAGGCCGGGCGCGAACGTCCCGATAACGTCATCGACGCCGAAAGTGGTGACGCCATCCCCGACGCCATCCGCACGGCCCTGCGCCCCGACCGCGCCCGCCTGACCCATCCCTACGGCGATGGCCACACCGGCGAACGTGTCGCACGCCTCCTCGCAACGTCCGATCCGCATTCACCCGGGATGCTCCGCAAGCGCTGCGCGTACTAGACCGCCCGCCCCGCGCTTCATTCAAGCCCGATGCCCCCAAGTCGCCCCCACGATCGCCCGATTGATAGCGGGTCGGGGCATCGCCCCCGGCCGATGGGAGCAACCTTCATGACGGTCAAAGCAGCGGATCAAGCACAGGTCGTGTCCTCGGCGATCCGCGATGTCAGCCAGATCGCGACGCTCCCCGAGATCACGCTGAAGATCGTCGAACTCGTCGAGAACCCCGCCTCGACGGCGCAGGACCTCCACAAGGTCATCTCGAACGATCCTGCCCTGTGCAGCCGCATCCTGAAGGTCGTGAACTCATCCTTCTACGGCATGCCGGGGCAGATCGGCTCCATCAACCGCGCCATCGTCCTCCTCGGCCTCAACGCGGTGAAGAACATCGCCATCTCCGCAAGCCTCGCCAAACTCTTCAAGGGCGGACAACTCTGCCCCGCTTTCTCGGCGCGCGACCTGTGGAAGCACTCCGTTGCCGCCGCCACCGCCAGCAAGATGATCGCCGACGCCGCGAAAATGGGACTCCCCGACGAGGCCTTCCTCGCCGGACTCATCCACGACATGGGCCTCATGGTCGAGATGCAGCACGACCGCGCCAAACTCATTGAGGTCGTCAACCGGCTCGGCGTCGGGCCCGACGGCGTGCCGCAGAAGGACATGCTCGAAACCGAGCGCGAAGTTTTCGGCGCCACCCACCAGGAGTTCGGCAAGGCCCTCGCCGAAAAATGGAAGTTCCCCAAGGGGCTCCTCACCGTCTGCGGCCATCACCACGATCCCAACAGCCTCCCCGCCGGTCAACGCACACTCAGCACCGTCGTCGCCGTGGCGGATCGACTCTCCGCACAGGTCGCCGAGGGCTTCCGCCTCGACATCACGAGCACCGACATCAACCCCTCGTGGCTCGACGAACTGAAGATCGAAGCGTCAAAGGTCGAAGAAATCAAACAGGCCCTCCCCGAACGCATCAAGGAAGTCGAAGTCCTGCTCACGGGCCAATGAACCAACAACCCCTGGTCGCCTTGGGCCGCATGGACGCGGCCCGAGACGATCGGATCCAGCCTCTCTTTCTCCCTCCGGGCGGCATGATGAAAATCGTGCCGCTCGTTTTGATTAACCACCGAGAGCACAGAGGGGCACGGAGGAAGACAGTAAGCCTGGGCTGAGACATGGACGCTGACGGCCAGAAACTTGTGCATCAAGAGATCACGGGCGAGATCATCGCTGCGGCGATCGAAGTGCATCGGCACCTGGGGCCCGGACTGCTGGAATCGGTGTATGAATCCTGCCTCGCGCATGAAATGTCCGCGCGTGGGCTTGAGGTTCGCAGACAACTTTCGCTGCCCGTGGAGTACAAGGGGCATTCGATTGATGTCGGATTCCGGATCGATCTGCTCGTCAATGACGCGGTCGTCGTCGATCTGAAGGCCATCGAAGGAATCAACCGTGTCCACGAATCACAACTGCTGACCTGCCTGAAACTCTCGAAAAAACGCGTGGGCCTACTCATCAACTTCAACGTGCAGATTCTGACCAACGGAATCATGCGCCGAGTGCTCTGAACGCTTCTCTGCGTTCACCCCAGAAAATGTCTTCCCCCGTGCCCCTCCGTGCCCTCTGTGGTCAATCGGATTTGAGGGCATTCGCCCACGCCTCGATCATCCCATGATCCGTCAGGTCATACTTCAGCGGCGTGATCGTGATCTCCCTCTTCAACAAATGCGGCACATCCGTCCCCGCGTCCGCCGTGCGGAAATCCAATCCACTCCCCGCCGCCCAGTAGTACACATCGCCCCCCGGGCTCACGCGCCGCTCGTACGCATCCACCAAGCCGTGCGTGTTCATCGGGCACACCGTCATCTTGGGCCGCTCGGGAGTCGGCGGGTCCAGCGGCTCCACCTGACAGATCGGGATGTTCACGCTCACGCACCCGTGCGGCTGCAGCACGCATCCGGGGGCCGCGCCAACGATGCCCCCCTTCACCAGGAGATCGAGCGTCCGCCGCGCGTGCCGCGCCGCCACATCGAACCTCGGCGTTCCCTTCCCCAGATGCAGACTCACCGCGATCGACGGCACACCGAGAAACGCCGCCTCGATCGCCGCCGCCACCGTCCCAGAATAGATCACGTTGATCCCGACGTTCGTCCCCGCGTTCATCCCGCTGATGACAAGGTCCGGCCGCTGCCCCACGCCGAACTTCTCCGGCCACAGCGAGCAGATCGCCAGTTTCACGCAGTCCGCCGGCCGCCCATCCACAGCAAGCCCGCTCATCGTGGGCGACACCACTTCCTTGCTCACCATCAGCGGCGTCTTGAACGTCACGCCATGACTCGTCGCCGACTGCACCTCCAGCGGCGCCACCGGCCAGACCGTCTCGGCAAACGGACCGCCGTGCGTGCCGTCGAGATCAACGAGCGCGTTGTAAAGCGCCTCGATGCCGGGAGCGTGGATGCCATCGTCGTTGGTGAGGAGGACTCGCATGGCGAGAGGATATCCGGCGGAGCCCCGAGCGCAAGCGATGGGTCATCGACGCTGACCTTGATGATCCAATACCATATGCTGATGCTGATCGCACCAACCAAAATCGCTGGCCATTGGGTCGTCCAATGAAACGGGAGCCCCAATCCGGAAAGCCTCGGAAGTCCACCGGCGAGTTGCGCTACCAACTATTCCCGCGGTCAGTCGGCTTATCGCAAGAGCTGCGATCCATCATTGAGGCCTTCGAAGCCGTTCACGCCGGCATCAAGTCACCCGACAATACGTTGAACAGCGATGGAGTTCTCCGACTGCTTCGCCCAGGGCTTGAACGCCTGAATTTCCGTATCGAGTCCGGCAAGACCAAAGGCGACAAGATTCCCGTTCCCGTACTTTTCGGCATCAACAACAAGATCGATCGTGCGTTTTCCGCTGACGGCCTGAGCGCCGATGGCCGCATCGTTCTCGAGGTTGAGGCAGGACGAGCGGTCATCAACTATGGATTCTTAAAGGACATCTTCCAAGCCTGCATGATGCATGGCGTCGAGTTCCTCGTCCTCGCTGTTCGCAACGACTATCAGGGGAACGACGACTTCCGAAAGGTCCATTCCTTTCTCGAAACACTCTACATCAGCAGCCGAATTCAGCTGCCATTGCGTGGAATCGTGGTCATCGGATACTAGACGGTCGGCGGTGATAGCAATCGAGAGAGCGATCATCTCTCGCGCCCCGTGCCTGTTTCGGCCCATGAAATGGGCCGTCGATGGTTGCCAGATGCGACAGCATCTGGTCCAAAGAGTGTGTGTCCTTCTGTTCTCCGCCCATGAAATGGGCGGGCGAGTCGAACCAACTCGGTGCCTCGCTCACCCATTTCATGGGCGAAGATGTTTCATATCACCCGGTTCCAGCGGCTGCGCCGCTGGCAACCATCGCAAGCCCGTTTCACGGGCATTCGGGTGCGCCCCAGCCCATGTCGGTGCTTCGGCGCTCGGCGCTTGGTGCCCCTCGCGGTTGCGCTCAAGCCTCAAAGCGATTCGAGAAACTGTTCCACAGAAAGCCGCAAATCCTCGGTCACGATCTTGTGCACGAGCCCCCGCGGCAGGTCGCGCCCCTTGTGGACGGGAACCGTGGTCTTTCGCCCGTCGGGGTGCTCGAATCTCCAGTGCGAGCCATTGGTCCGGGTGTGATCGAACCCCAGTCGCTTTAGCGCGGCGATCAACTCTCGCGCCGTCAGGACGGGCATCCGGCTCACGCCACGACCTCAAGGTCGCGCACGCCCACGAACGATCGCCCGTTTGTCTTGCCCTTGTTCCCTTCAAGGCACAGCGCCGCCGCCTCCGCGATGTTCTTCATCGCCTCATCGACTGTGTAGCCGTAACTGTGGCATCCTTGCAGGGTGGGGATCGACACGATGAACGCGCCGTTCTCGTCCTGCTCGATGACGACGGGCAGGTGCAGCCTCGCCGGTTTCCGTTTCTTCTTGGCCATGCCGAATGATACACCCGTCGCTGGCGCTCGGGGCTCCGCTAAGTCCTCGTCCCCCAAAAACACATCACGCTCGCCGCCACTGCCGCATTCAGCGACTCGATCCCGCCTTGCATGGGAATCGAAACCCGCTCATCCAGCAGCGCATTCACCTCGTTCGAGATGCCGTCCGTCTCGTGCCCCACCACGAACACTGCGCGCGCCGGCGGCTTCATCATGAAGAGGTCCTTCCCCCCCTCCATCGCCAGCCCGCAAAGGCGCAGCCCCGCCGCGTGCAGCGCCGTCAGCCCATCCGCAAGCGTCGGCGTGCGCACGATCTGGCACCGGTACACACTCGCCGCGCTCGCCTTGATGATCAGCCCGCTGACCCACGGCGAGCCCTGCGTCGGCCACAGCATCGCGTCCATCCCTGACGCCACCGCCGAACGCACGATCATCCCCACATTCTGCGGGTTCGTCACGCCGTCGAGCGCCATCAACCGCATCGGTGCCCGCGCCGGCAGCGTCCGCACATGCCCGACGAACTCGTCGATATCCGTCACATTGCCCAGGCGAATCCGCGCCGCCACCCCCTGATCCTGCCGCGCATCGCCCGACAACTCGTTGATCTCCGCGATCGACTTCCCCTGCGGCTCAACCCCACGCGCCGCGCACGCCTCGAACAACTCCTCCTTGAACCCCTTCGGAATCTGCCTGCTGGCCGCCACCGCGATCACCTCGACCGATTCCTCCATCAGCGCTTCAATCACCGATCGGCGCCCATAGACCGTCAACTCATCGCGTCCCCGGAACCGCTCGTTGTGCTTGCGTCCGCCCATCAGGCCTTGACCTCCCTCGCATATTCCCTGCCGCCCCACACCGTCTTCACACCCTGCTCCAGGTCCCGCGCCGCCTCATCCAACAACCCCGCGACTCGCCACGCGCCAAACGGATACACCAGCGCCCACGCCGCGCCCAGCCCCTGATCCGCATAGATCCGCCCCATCGCCGCGACAAACACCGCCACCGACACCAACCCCGTCCCCACCATCGTCCACCCCAACGGCCGATCCCACATCATCACCACCGGCCCCGCCACCGCGCACAACACCCCCGCCACCGGCATCACCACCCCGCTCATCCGCTTCCGCCACGCCCACTCGCGCAACTGCCTCGGCCGACGCAGCGATGCCTCCGTGTAAATCCGCTTCCACCCCCGCCGGAACGATTCCCAATCCCGATACATCCGGCACCGCAGCATCCCATCCGTCATCAACACCCCCCACCGGCTCGGCATCGTCGTCCGCACGATATCCAGGTGCCGCGCAATCGCGATGTCCTCCAGCAGATGCTCCTTCACGCGCTCGTGACCGCCGATCGCGTCGTAGAGCCCGCGCCGGAACAGCATGAACTGCCCATTCGCAAACGCCCGCGGCCGCACCTCCCGATTCACCATGTCCAGCGGGTACTGCCGCACCAACTCGAACCCCGCCGCGGGCTGCACCCACCTCTCGAACCACTCCTCGCTCGTCAGCCGACTCAGCAGACTCAATAGATCCAACTTCCGCGCATGCAAAAGCGCCACCGACGCCCGCACCAGCCCCGGATCGAACACCGTGTCCGCATCCGCAAAGAGCAACAACTCCGCATCCTTCGCGCCGACCGAATCACGCACGCCGCGCCATGCCGCATGAGTCTTCCCCGCCCAACCTTCCGGGCAACTCGTCACGCGCACGATCTCGAAGCGTGCGCCCTCAGCCTCCTCCCCCGCTCCTAGCGGGGGAGGTGGCGGAGTCTTCGACGCCGGAGGGGGCGTTTTCGCGCCGATGCACACCCCCCGCAAGGCCCCCTCCGTCCCATCCGTACACCGATCCAGCGAGAACACCACGCGCAGATTCGGATAATCCTGCGCGAGAAGCGACCGCGCCAACTCCCCGATCACCTTTTCCTCATTGTGCGCCGGCACCACCACGCACACCAGCGGCCACCCCCCCTCAGGCGCAGCCATCGAAAGCCCATCCCGCGTCGTCGGCAGCGTCCGCGCCGTCTTCACCACCCGCCACAGCACCACGCCGTAATACGCAGCCCCGCCGCACGCCAGCGCAATCAGCACGAGGAACGGGATCGCGGCGATCAACGGCATACATGGCTCACCATCACCAGAGCGATACGATGCACGCCGTGCAGCATACCCCCCGCGACACACTCATCTTCTCCCGCGACTCAGTGCGCGCCCTCGACAAGGCCGCCACCGACGACCTTGGCATCCCCTCCATCCTCCTCATGGAGCACGCCGCCTTCGCGCTCGCCCGCGCCGCCCTCGAACTCATCCGCGAAAAACATCTCACCCGCATCGGCATCGTCTGCGGCCCGGGCAACAACGGCGGCGACGGCCTCGCCCTCGCACGCCACCTGGCCATTCACGGCATCGATCCGCTCATCGCCCTCGCCTCCGTCCCCGGCCAGTACAAGGGCGACGCCGCGATTAACCTTCACATCGTCGAGCAGATGGGGCTCCGCATCCTCGACCCAATCCTCTCGATGGCGCCGCAGGCCGCCCTCGAGATCCTCCACCGCGATGGACGCGATCATTCATCCGACCGCGTGCCCAAGGATGTCCTCCTCATCGACGCACTCTTCGGCACCGGCCTCGACCGCCCCGTCAAGCCGCCGATGGACCAGGCCATCCGCTGGATGAATGCTCTCCGCGCCCGCGGCGCCACCACCCTCGCCGTCGATATCCCCTCCGGCCTCGATTGCGACACCGGCCTGCCTCTCGGAGACCACACCGTCCGCGCCGATGTCACGGTCACCCTCGCTGGAATGAAGCAAGGCTTCCTCGAACCCCAATCACGCGACTACACCGGCAAAGTGACCGTTGGCAGCATCGGCCTGCCGCACGACTTCATGAAACGCTTCGCGCTGGACCTGCGGTACACATGATTATCGAAGGGCCCTTGTTTACAGACCGAAGGGCACAAGCACCCGGCGCTTGACTTGTGGGACTTCGCAGACCACTCCGACCCGAGCACTCCGCTCGTTTTCAGGCAAGGCGCATCGACAATCTGCGCGGTGCGAAGTTCCACTCGTTCTCATCCAGACAGGATGAAGAACAACCTGCGCAGTGTCTTGGCTGTCGGGCGATTGGCTCCGCCGTATGCCGTGTGGCTGAGATAGACACAGGCGACCGGGGAGTGACGATCAGCACCGACGGCTGACCTGGCTACCTTCGCTCCGCCAACTTTGACAGGTGCTTTTCAATTGCAGCAATCGAATTGGCGATGCGCTCAAGACTCTTGGAGACTTCTTTGAGATTGTCGATACTCTTCAGGGCGTTGACGGCGTTCACTGCGACAGCCGTCTTCAGAAACTCCTCAATCGTCATTGAAACTCCTTTCGTATAGCGGGCTGAACGGCCCCCGTCAGGTAGAGTACGACCTGTGAAGCACTCGCGGTATTTCCTCGCCGTTCGCACACGTCCCGACCGGGCTATCATCAAGGATGAATGGATCCAGCAGGCCATCGAGCATCCGTTCCGTCAGCAGGTGCAGGCCGATGGGCGCATCCGCCGGTGGACTCGAATCGAGGAGGCGGAAAAGCGTTGGTTGCGAGTGATCCTGCTGCAGGACGGCGAGACGGTTCACAACGCATTCTTTGACCGCGGATTCAAGCCATGAAACTCAAGTATTTTGCCGACACCGACACGCTCCTGATCGAGTTCCGCGATGCGCCGGTTGCCGAGACGCGTGACCTCGACGAAAACACGGTCCTGGACCTCGATGCGCAGGGAAACCTCTGCTCGATGACCGTCGAGCACGCCTCGCAGCGCACCGGCATCCCCGAGTTTTCCTACGAACAGATCGCCGCGTGAGGCTCGGCGGCGCGGTTCTCTTCACCCCATTGCCATCAACCGTCCTTCTTCACGGTTGATGTCACGATCAGAAGTCACCTTGAACGGCCGGTCGCTCGATGCCGTCAGACGCCATCGTCAGGACTCCGTACTCCGCACTCAGGACTCCCCTTCACGCCGCCAGCCCCCGGTCATCCTCCACATCAAACCCCGGCCAGCGCTCATCCGGCCGGTGGCGATGATGGATCCGCACGATCCGCCCCAACTGCTCCCCGAAAATATCCCGGATCACCGCGATCTGCGGCAGCAGTTCATCGTGGAACGGATTACTCCGATCGCGGAAGAGCGCGACGACCGCGAGGCAATCCCCCTCGTGCTGGCACGAGAAGACCAGCACGCCGTAGTCGCTCAGCCACCCCGCCTCATCGCCCAGGCGCTCCGCCAGTTCTTCCGCGGTGTCGATGCGGACGAGTTCTGATTCGTTCTCGAAGCGCGGCGCGATCACGTCCGCCAGATGATCCAGCAGCACATCCGCCGTGTCCCGCGGCACGTCGTAGTTCACATACGCGCCAAGATTGAAGTCGCGGCTCCCCGTCGGCAGGAACACCGCCGCGTTCGTCGGCCCGGTCTTCGTCAGCGTGAACTCCAGCGTCGTGCGCAGCAGGTCCTCCACATCCAGGTCCTGACGGATCAGCGAAGAAAACTCATTGGCGAGCGCGGAATGGGTCATCTGGTCCGCCAGTTCCTGGTATGCGAGGACAAGGTCGCTGCACAGGTCATCGACCTGCCGGCTCATGTCCTTTCGCGCCGTATCCAGACGCTTGCAGATCCGCTTCAGACGCTGCACGCGACGCTCGCTGGCGCGGAGTTTGCGCACCATCTCGGTCGCCGCGAGAACCCGCCCCGCGATCTCCGCCGCGCGGAATGGCTTGGTCACAAAGTCGATCGCCCCGCAGCGCATCGCTTCGATAACCCCCTCGAAGCCGTCGCGCTCGGAGGTCACGATGCACCGGGCCGACCCGTCGACCGCCGAGAGTTCTCGGACCAACTCCAGCCCGCTCCCGTCCTGCTGCCGCTCGTCCACCACGATGAGGTCGTACCGCCTCGCGCCCAGGGCCGCACGGCTTTCCGCCAGCGTTCCCACCGCGTCGCACGACAATCCCAGCGCCTCCAGCGCCAGCCGCATGTCGCCGCGGATGACGGCGTCCTGATCGATCGCCAATACCCGGTACGCCGTCGCCTGCTCGGGAACGGCCCCCTTCAACGGGGAGGGTTCGTCCGAACGCCGCGAGATGCGTCCGGCGGGTGACGAGTCGTCATTGGGAAGTCTCTTGGCCATCGTGGCATCTCTCCGGTGAGTGCAACAGATCGGCCGTTGCCCGCGCCCGATTCACGCCGCTTGATTCGCAATCGGAATTGGGCGGCGACTTTGGCTGTCGCGCCATTCAGGAAGGATGATCCGCGCGGTCGTCCCTTTTCCGGGCGTGCTCTCGAGCGTCACCTCGCCGCCGTGCAGGTCCACATACCGCCGCGCGCGGGTCAGCCCCAGCCCCGGCCGGCGCCCCGCCGCAAGTTCCGAGAAAAATGGATCGAACGCGTGCTCGAGCGCCGTGGGCGACATCCCCGCGCCGTCGTCCGTCACCGTGATGACCAGCCGCCCGTCGAACCCGTCCACCCCCGCGCGAACATCGACCCCGCGCCGGGGGTTCGCCTGCACACCGTTCACAATCAGTTCCGCGATCGCGAGCGCGATCTGATTCTGATCGATCACCGCCGTGCCGATCCCCGGCTCGCACGAGACATTCACGTTGGGCGGTGCCTTGGCCCGCGCCGT
>JAGVLZ010000251.1 GCA_020054055.1 Phycisphaerales bacterium | reverse complement strand
GCCGACGGCTCCCTCTGGGGCTACGGCGGCGGGCTGGAGCGCAAACGCTGGCTGCTGGAGCACGAAGGGGCGTTGGCGCGAGAGACCGCCGACGCGCCCGGACTCTTCAACGCCTATCATTGACGATCATGGTCCTCAACCTCCGAGACGACATCCTGAAACAGGCCGGGCTCACCGAGCGCGAGGCCGTGATAGAGTTCGCGTGCAGGCTGTTTGATGCCGGGAAACTCGACCTGTGGCCCGCCGCGCAGCTGGCGGGGCTGTCTCGGGTCGAAATGGAAGGCGAACTGCGCAAGCGATCGATCCCGATTTATCGACCGACGGTCGAGGATCTTGAACGAGACATGGCGAACATCAACTCGTTCAGGAAGAGTGCGTGATCGTCGTCGTGAGCGACACATCGCCGATCCGGGGCTTGAACAGCCTCGGGCTGCTCGATCTGCTGGAGCGATTGTACGGAACCGTTCTCATTCCTCGCGCGGTCGCGCACGAACTGATCAAACCGGGAGATGGCTCGACTCCGGTCGACTTGGCGCGAATCTCATCGCTCAGGATCGAGGCTGTCGTGGGCTCGAAGTTGCTCGATTCGCTCGCGGCCCAACTCGATCCGGGCGAGGCCGAGGCGATCGCGCTCGCAGTTGAAAGAAACGCCTCGCTGCTGCTGATCGACGAACGCCGAGGTCTTGCACGCGCCGCGGCGCTTGGGCTCCGCACGACCGGGCTTGTCGGCGTGCTCATCGATGCAAAGCAACAAGGACACTTGCCGGCCATCGCGCCGCTGCTCGCCAGGCTTCGCGATCAGTTTGATTTCTTTCTCTCCGATCGCGTCGTCATGCACGCGCGCTCGATCGTTGGAGAGTGAGGCGATGAGAGTTCGTCTATCCTGGGAAATGTCGCCATCATCGTCCCCTGCCACCGCGTCATCGCGGCCGACGGCTCCCTCTGGGGCTACGGCGGCGGGCTGGAGCGCAAGCGCTGGCTGCTGGAGCATGAGGGGGCGATCGCCGCGCGCACCGGCACGCCCACGCTCTTCGAAGCCTAGGATTGCACATCATGGTCCTGAACCTACGCGAGGACATCTTGAAGCAAGCCGGACTCACCGAGCACGATGCCGTGATCGAGTTCGCGTGCCGGCTCTTCGACGCGGGCAAGCTCGACCTTTGGCCCGCGGCGCAGTTGGCGGGCCTGTCGCGCGTCGAGATGGAGGAGCAACTCTTCCTCCGCAAGATCCCGATCTACAGGCCGACGGTTCAGGATCTGCTCGATGATTTAGCGACACTCGATAGGCTTGGAGTGTAGAGGTTGCCGCTGATCGTGTGCGACACATCGCCGCTGCGGGCCTTGGCTTTTCTTCGCCTTGCCCACCTCCCGATGGAGTTCTTTGGGGATGTGGTCATACCACCTTGCGTCCTCGCGGAGTTGAACCGGTCGATTGCCACACAAGGGCCGATCGGACTCGTAGATATTCCGGGAGCCAGGCTTATGGCGCCTTCAGATCACGAGGCGACAATGAGGCTCCGCAACTTCCTCGATGCTGGCGAAGCGGAGGCCATCTGCTTGGCCGAGGAACTCCGGGCATCGGCCTTGTTGATGGATGAAGTTCGCGGCCGGACATATGCCAAGTCGAGAGGGATTGAGGTCATCGGGGCCGTGGGTCTGCTTGTGCGGGCCAAGCGTCGAGGAACAATCGCCGAGGTTGGCTCGCTCCTTGATCGACTGCAGTCCGAGTCACGATTCTTCATTGCGCCCGCATTGATGGCGGAGGCGTTGCGGCAGGCGAACGAGGCGTGATGGGCTTGTTGTTCGGGAATTCAGGATTCACCACCACCTGAATCCTGCATGACCTCGTCAATCGTCGGAGCAGTTGCCCCAATGGTCGGGACGATTCGTTCGATGAACTGCTCCGGGTGATGGCTTTGGGGCAATCCCAACTCGAACGTGTACACGATAAGAGAACTCGGATCGGACGGATCCGCACGCGCGCGATTTGTGTGCGCGCCGTGGTCAACCGGCCAACCGAGTGAGGCTCCAAGTTCCCTTATGCCTGTCGTGATCCCGCCATTGAGCGCCAAGAGGTCGGGGAACCGATGGGCTGCTACCTTCGCGGCCTTGTCCCGTCTCGGCCACAACTCGCAATGGATTACCCAATGTCCGCGCCGGCAGGCTTCACAGTGGACTTCGATGCCCTCATAGCCAAGCGACAGCCCATCGTCAGCGTGGATCCGCCAACTCGGCTTCTTGACCTGGAGCAAGTCGTTGTGGTCGGCACCCTTGCCCCAAACTTCCACCATTTCCGCTGGGAATCCCAGTTCGGCCAACTTGGGACTCGCCTTCAGGAGTGATTGAACGCGATTGAAGTACCCAGAGGCCATCAGTCACTCCTTGGGATCATGACTTCCGCGGTTGCAAGGCAGCGATCCAGCCGCACTATGGTCGCCGGTCTCCCAAGCACCCCCAGCGTCTCCCCCAGGCCCGGACTCACACCTGTCCCAGTCATCGCCACCCGAATCGGCTGCGCCACCGTCCCCAGCGGGAGCCCGTGCTGCTTCGCGAACTGCTCGATCGCGCCGTGGATCGATTCGGGAGTCCAGGGGTTCAGTTGCTCGAAGACGGGGATGAGGGCGCGAAGAACATCGAGGCCGGATGAAAAGGCAGTAGAAGGGGTAGGGACGGGCGGGACGCCCATACCACCGAGAGGTGGTAAAGGAGAGAGGAGGTGCCTTTTTACGGCCGCTTCGTCGAACTGGATGTCCTCATCCGCCGTGAACGCGAACTGCGCGGGCTTCACCGCGTCGCGCAGCGTCTTACATCGTGGCTTGATCGCTCGCGCAAGCCACACGGCCCGTTCCGTGCCCATCGCCTCCAGTTGCCGCGCGGTCGCCGGGTCGAATCGGTCGCACCAATGCAGCCACCGCGCGGCGAACTCCGCATCCGCCATCCCGTTGATCGCGTCGCCGTTGAATGAGAGCAGTTTCTTGCGATCGAAGCGCGAGTTGGACTTGCCGATCGCGGGCAGGTCGAAATGCTCCGCGAGGAACTTCATGTCGAACTTTTCGAGGTCGGTGCCGTCGGCGTTCTTCATCCCCGGATTCCACCCCAGCAGCGCGATGAAGTTGCAGATCACATCGGGGAGATAGCCCGCCTTGCGAAAATCCTCCACGGAAACCTCGGGAAGAGCCAGCCCCAGGTGATCGGCGAGCGCTTCGAGTTGTCCCGTCTCAAGTTGACGCTTTTTGTCGCCGATCCAGCCCGAAAACGTCGCCGCGTCGATGGTCGCCACGGGCGAAGCCGCGAGTCCCGCCTTCTTCACCGCCTCGCGCGCCGTCGCGTCGCGCTCGCGCTTGCTCATCTTCGCACCCTGGTCGTTGAAGATCAGGGGCATGTGCGCGTACACCGGCGTTCGGTACCCCAGCACGCGCTGGATCGCGGCGTGCCGGGGCGTATTCATCAGGTGCTCCTGACCGCGCAGGACATGCGTCACCCCCATCAGTTCATCGTCGACCACGACTCCGAAGTGGTACGTTGGGAAGCCGTCCGCCTTGCGCAGCACGAGATCGTCCACCTCCCCCGCGGCGAACGAAACCTCCCCGAGGACTTCATCCACGACGCTGATCGCTTCCTGCGGCGCGCGCAGGCGGATCACATGCGACTCTCCCGCCGCCATCTTTCGACGCTGCTCTTCGGGCGGCAGAATCTCCGAACCAGCCGGTCGATACTTGAATGTCTCGCTCTTCGCCGCGGCCGCCTTGCGCGCCCTGTCGATCACGTCGGCGGCGGTGAAGTCGGCATACGCGACGCCGCGTGCGAGCATATCGTCGATCACCTTGCTATAGATATGGAGGCGCTGCGACTGGTGGAACGGAGCGACGTGGCGCGGGTCGCCGCCGATGGAGCGTGCGGAACCCGGCGCTGGCGCTTGGGGCTCCGCCAAGACAGTCCCCTCGTCCCACTCGATCCCCAGCCACGCGAGGTCTTCGAGGATCCCCTTCGCGGAAGCCTCCGAAGATCGAGCCTGATCGGTGTCCTCGATGCGGATGAGGAAGCGGCCACCGGTCTTCTTCGCATAGGCCCAGCAGAAGAGCGCGGTGCGTGCCCCGCCGATGTGCAGGTGGCCGGTGGGCGAGGGGGCGAAGCGGGTGACGACGAGTTCGGATGGGGGCATGGATGCCAAAACCTAGCAGAGGAGCGCCGCGAGTGAGTTCATCGCGGGTTCGAGGCCGCTTGATTATCGAGGCGGCGTCACCGGCGCGGGCGCATCCGGCGCGGCGCACGCGTAGTCGCTCGTCAGCGGCGTGCCCCCCGGGTTCCTCAACTCATGGGCCACTCGTCCAAATCCGCTCTGCGTGTCGACGAACTGCGCGAGTTTCGATGGGATCTGGTCGAAGACCGGATTGCCGGAGGTGCAACCCGACGGGTTGATCGCCGTCTGCTGGAAGTGATGCTCGAACACGCGCCGCACCACCCCCGAGTCGAGCGACTGCTGGCTGTACGCCAGGCGCGAGAAGAGCACGTTGATGCTGGACGTATCGATCGGCCCGCCCGGCGCCCGGAGAGTCCGCATCGCGGGGAGCGCAAGCGACTCGTTCACCAGTTCGGTCAGCGCGGTGGACCCCGGCACCCCCGTATCCACGCGGACGATGCCCGGATCGCTCGCCGTGTTCGCCGCGGCGGGATCGAAAGTGAAATACTGAGGCCCGGCGTCCGCGGTCTCGGCGTCGCGCGTCGGGTCACGATCGAACGCGACGACCAGGTTCCCCTGAACGAACGCCGCACCCTTCGCCCGGTACCCCGGATCGCCGAAGGCGTGCACCGCCTGCCCCGCCCCGTTCACCACCTGCTCGGAAAGGATCGCCAAGTCGTTCGCGATCGTCGACCACGAGTTCATCAGGTAGTTGTTCCGAGGGTCGAACTCGAGGATCGCCCGCGCCAGCGGCGACGAATCCGTCGCGGGAAGTTCGGCGACGGTGAACAGCGACCCGCGCTCGCGCGACGCGGCCAGCGCCCCTTGCAGAGGCACGCGGAAATCCATGATCGGGCTGGCCATGTCCGCCGTGCGCCAGTTGTAGTCCGTGCGCAGGTCCACGATCTGCGAACCGCCCGGCCCGACTCCCATGTCCTGCACGCCATAGAGCCCGATGCTGCGCGAGCCGGGATAGAAGGGCCGACCGCCGAGGAACGCCGCCCCGGTGATGGCGGGCTGCGTCGCGCTCGGAAGGTCCAATCCCCCGGGCGTGTACTTCTCGATCAATCGCGGCGCGCCGAGATAGGTGTCCTTTCGGCCGACCACCACGCCGTTGATGAGCGCGACCTCGCGGTAGTGATAGTCGAGGTAGAGCGTGTTGTACGCGAGGTAGCCGCCGGCGCCCGAGTCGCGCACCCCGCCGAACAGGTAGAACAAGTTGATCCGTTCGGAGATCGTCTCGTATCGGATGTCATCGTTCGGGTCCGACGGGTTGCGGATGTTCAGCGTGGTGATGACGTTGTAGAGGTACCCGCCGCCAAGCCCATCGTCCTGCGACGCCCCCGCGCCCGACGGCATGCTCCCGGTGAAGGGCAGACGCGGCAGAACTTCCTCTTCCTCTCCCGCAAACAGTTTGCGCCGGCGCAGTTCGCCGTCCTCACCCGTCGGCCCACCTGATGCGAAGAAGAAGTCGAGCGCCATCGGAGGCAAAGGTGACTCCGGTGGCGGCGGCGGTGGCGGAGGTGGCGGTGGCGGTGGCGGTGGCGGCGGCGGAGGTGGCGGTG
>JAGVLZ010000215.1 GCA_020054055.1 Phycisphaerales bacterium | reverse complement strand
GAGTCGTTGCTCGATCGGTTCGGCCTCGCGCATCGACTCGGGCATCGGCCGGTGGAACTCTCGGGGGGCGAGCGGCAGCGCGTGGCGATCGCGCGGGCATTGATTAACGAGCCTCGCTTGCTCCTGGCCGACGAGCCGACGGGGAATCTGGATCAGGCGACCGGCGCGACGATCCTCGACGCGATCATGGACCTGCGGCGCGAGAAGCGGCTGACGATGGTGCTGGTGACCCACGACCCGGCGACGGCGGCGCGGGCGGATCGGACGATGCGGATTCGCGATGGGGTGGTTGTGCAGGGCTGACGGACCGTTGGCGGTCGCGCGCCGGACTCGCGTACCATTCCGCGTCATTGCGAGGCATTCCATGACGATCCATACGGCTCCCTCCCACCCGGTTACGAATACGCACGCACTGGAGTTTGCGAAGGCGTGGGATTACGCTCCCGCGCCCGAGACGGCGAAAGTGACGATCGAGCCGCGCTACGGCCTGTTCATCGGCGGCGAGTTCGGCAGGCCGACGAATGTCTTTGCGACCATCAACCCGGCCAACGAGGAGACGCTCTCCGAGGTTTCGACCGCGTCGGCGAAGGATGTGGACCGCGCGGTGAGCGCGGCCCGCGCGGCCTTCCCGAAATGGTCGGCGTTGCCGGGGGTGGAGCGAGCGAAGTATCTGTTCAGGATCGCGCGGCGGGTCCAGGAGCGTTCGCGCGAACTGGCGATCCTCGAGACGATGGACGGCGGGAAGCCGATCAAGGAATCGCGCGATGTGGACCTGCCGCTGGTCGCGCAGCACTTCTTCTATTACGCCGGGTGGGCGGATAAGTTGAAGTGGGCGTTCCCCTCGACTTCGTTTTCGCCGGTCGGGGTCTGCGCGCAGATCATCCCCTGGAACTTCCCGCTGATGATGGCGGCGTGGAAGATCGCTCCCGCGCTCGCGTGCGGGAACACGGTGATCCTGAAGCCTGCGGAGACGACGCCGCTGACGGCGCTGCGCCTGGCGGAGATTTTCGCGGAGGCCGGGCTTCCGCCGGGGGTGGTGAACATCATCACGGGCGACGGCGGCACGGGTGCGGCGCTGGCGAATCACACGGGGATCGACAAGATCGCGTTCACGGGTTCGACCGACGTGGGCAAGCGGCTGGCGAAGGTGGCGGCGGCGCGAGGGATTCCGATCACATTGGAACTCGGCGGCAAGTCCGCGAACATCATCTTCGACGATGCGCCGATCGACCAGGCGGTGGAGGGGATCGTCTCCGCGATCTACTTCAACCAGGGGCATGTGTGCTGCGCCGGCTCGCGGCTGCTGGTGCAGGAGGGTGTGGTCGAAGAGGTGATCGCGAAACTCCGCATCCGGTTGCAATCGCTCCGCGTCGGCGATCCGCTCGACAAGAACACCGATGTCGGCGCGATCAACTCGAAGTTGCAGTTCGACAAGATCAACGAGTATTTGCGGATTGGACGGGACGAGGGGGCGACGCTGGAGCAGCCGAATGCGTGCGAGCTGCCGAAGCGCGGCTGGTTCTGCCGTCCGACGTTCTTCACGGGGGTGCAGCAGTCGCACCGCATCGCGCGCGAGGAGATCTTCGGGCCGGTGCTCGCGGTGATGACCTTCCGCACGCCGGAGGAGGCGGTGATGAAGGCGAACAACACGCCGTATGGATTGTCTGCGGGTGTGTGGACGAGCAAGGGGTCGAAGGTCTTCGAGACGGCAGGGAAGTTGAAGGCGGGGGTGGTGTGGTGCAACACCTTCAACCAGTTCGACGCGAGCAGCCCGTTCGGCGGATTCAAGGAATCCGGGTTCGGGCGCGAGGGGGGGATGCAGGGGTTGAGGCCGTATGTGAAGTTAGGCTGAAACCTCGTGCGCACGGAACTCTTATCGCGAAGCGGTGTTCCAATTCGACTCACCGAAGAGCGGTGGCAGCACATCATCGAAGAGCACCCGGAAATCGACGGACTTCTTGATACGGTTCGGACGGCCATAACTCATTCGGAGCGCATCCTCCGCGGTGCCGCCGGTGAACTGCTGGCCGTGAGGACCATCGAGCCCGGCAAGGCTATCGTTGTGGTGTATCGGGAGACTTCGCCCGAGGATGGGTTTGTGATCACGGCGTTCCTGACACGACGGTTTCGCGCCCTCGACAAGAGAGACCAGATATGGCCCCTTCGCTGATTCAAGACTATCTCTCGCTCGCGCGCTCGGTGATCGCATCGCCGCACAAGAGCCTGTGGTGCACCTACGACGCGGACGCGGACGTGCTATACATCAACTTCAAGAAACCCGCCGCCGCGACCGACAGCGAACTGACGGACGACGATGTGATCGTCCGGTACGAGGGCGACGAGGTCATCGGGCTGACCATCCTGCACGCGAGCCGTCGCGCGGCGGCGTGATCGGGATTGACCGGCGACAAGTGAGCGTCGGTATCACGCGAACCACCTAGGCGGTGAGCGGCCGCGCTTCGTCGTGCGTCAGCGCCACTTCATGGGACTCTCCGATCCCACCAACCAGGCCTCGGCGGCATGGCGTCATCCTATCCTTCGATGGTTTCGTCTGGTGGCCCGGCCGCTTCCGCTATTCTTCGACACCCGAGTTCGTTCGACTCTCCGCGATCACCACCACTTCCAAGGCGAGGTTCCCGCATGGCCCCCCACAAGCCGACGATGAGACAGTTGCTCTACAACATGCGCAAGGTGGAGGCGTCGGACCTGCACCTGAAGGTGGGGATGCCGCCGATCTTCCGCGTCGCGGGCGAGTTGCGCCTGCCGCAGGGGTTGACGCCGCTGACGGCGGAGGACACGGAGTCGCTTCTTTCCGAGATCATCCCGCCGGCGTTGCGCGAGCGGTACGACCGGACGGGCGACCTGGACTTTTCGACTTTCCAGGACACCGATGAAGCCGCTGCCGAGGCGGGCAAGCCGAAGAAGGCCGATCGGTTCCGCTGCAACGTCTTCCGCGCCGGCGGGAACATGCACGCGGCGATCCGGCGGGTGAAGCCGGAGATCCCGTCGTTCGAGTCGCTGCGCCTGCCCGATGTGTACCGCGAGATCGCGGACAAGACCACCGAGGGATTGGTGCTGGTCGTCGGCGTGACCGGCTCGGGCAAGAGCACCACGCTTGCGTGCATGTTGGAGCGCATTAATTCGACGCGTCCCGCGAACATCATCACGGTCGAGGACCCCGTCGAGTTCCAGATCCACCCGCGGATGAGCGTCGTTTCGCAGCGGGAACTGGGGATCGACGTGGGGTCGTACAAGGATGCGCTGCGGTTCATCGTGCGTCAGGACCCGGACATCATCTTCATCGGCGAGTTGCGCGACCACGACACGGTGATGGCGGCGGTGCAGGCCGCGGAGACGGGGCACCTGGTCTTCGGCTCGCTGCACACGGCGGACACGATGCAGTGCTTCAGCCGCATCGTGGAGTTTTTCCCCCAGCACGAGCACGACTTCATCCGCTCGTCCCTCTCGGGGACGCTCAAGGCGGTGTGCGCGCAGCGTTTGCTCCCGGCGAACAAGGATGTTGCCGGGGTCAACGCCGTCCCCGCGACGGAGGTGCTGCTGAGCAATCCCTCGGTCCGCGAGTCGATCAAGAAGGGTGACGACGCCGACATCCCGGCGATCATCGCGGCGTCGCGGCAGGACGGGATGCGCTCCTTCACCGACTCGCTGGCGGAACTGGTCGAGACGGAGATGGTGACGGTCGCGACGGCGATGGAGTTCGCCCCGAGCCGCGAGATGCTGTCGAGCCGGTTGAAGGGGGTGCAGGTGCGCTCCGCGACGATGACCGGGCGGCGCTGACTTTGCAATGAGTTTTCCACACTCAAGCGGGGGCGCGCGGACATCCGATACATTCCCGCCCCCCATCCTCGCCCGCTCCCAGCGGGGGAGGTGCCGAGTCTTCGAGGCGAAGGGGGCGGTACTCGTCGCACACTCGACCAGGAAGAAGCGCGGCCATGCGGTGGAATCAGAGGACTCGTCGGCACTTGCTCATCGTGATCTCGATCTTCTGCCTCGTCGGCGCGGCGGCGATGCTCTATGGGCAGCGCGACCTGGGGCGGATGAGCCACCTCGGCACACCCGCGGTGGCGATGCTGCTGGGGATGATGCTGCTG
>JAGVLZ010000091.1 GCA_020054055.1 Phycisphaerales bacterium | reverse complement strand
GTCGTCATCCCGCACGTCGGGCAGGGCTTCCCCGTCAGCGCCACCCAGGTGCAGGTCTGAAGCCCGGCCCCAGGCCGAAGCGCCAGTTGCTCGTGCGTCCCGAATCCCGCCGGCGAAGGCGTCAGCCACGCCGCCACCGCCAGCACCGCGAGCAACGCGCTCGCGACGACGGAAGCAACCGCGCGATCAAAGGTCGTAGGCACTTGGCAGCAGGCACGAGGCAATGGTCGGATGTGTCTTCGCTGGTGCCTATTGCCTATTGCCCAGTGCCTCCCCCGTCAGTCAAACCTGAACACCCCCTTGCGATACCCGTACACATACGCGATCACCGTCGTCGCCATGAAGAACAGAACCCGCCCGAGAAATACTCCGCCCTCCGGCGTGCTCGGATCGATGTTCGCGTACGTCGCCGCCCACGGGTACAGAAAAATCACCTCGATGTCGAACACCAGAAACGTCATCGCGATGATGTAGAACCGGACATTGAACCGCTTCCGCGCGCTGCCGAACGGGTTCATCCCCGATTCGTACGTCATGCTCTTCACGCCGCCGTCGCGCTGCGGCCCGATCACCAGCGTGGCAACAATGTTCACCACCGCGAACCCCACCGCCATCACCAGCAGCAGCAGGATCGGGACGTACCCCTCAAGATCAACCGTCGCGACTATTCCGGGAACTGACATGACCGGACATAGTAACGCAACGCCGTCCGCCCGACCCCTTTCACTACACTCTCCCCACCCCGGAGCAACCCCATGGCCGTCGAACGCGCCCTCGAGCACCTGCAAAAGAACGAAAAAGCCGTCATCGACCGTCTGATCGAGTGGCTCCGCATCCCCAGCATCAGCACCGATCCGAAGCACATCCCCGATGTCCGCCGCGCCGGAGAGTGGTGCGCCGCCCGCCTGCGTCTCGCCGGACTCACCGCCGAACTCCGCGAAACCGGAACGAAGGAAAAGCCCGGCCACCCCGTCGTCTGGGCCCACCACCCGGGGCCAGCGAACTACAAAGGCCCCCACGTCCTCTTCTACGGCCACTACGACGTCCAGCCCGTCGACCCCATCGAACTCTGGGAAAGCCCCCCCTTCGAGCCGGTCATCCAACCCGCCAAGGGCGATTCCGGGGGGGTCGGCGAGCGCATCGTCGCCCGCGGAGCCGTGGACGACAAGGGGCAGGTCATCACCTTCCTCGAATCGCTCATCGCGTGGAAAGAAACCACCGGCTCGATCCCGATCAAACTCTCCGTCCTCATCGAGGGCGAAGAAGAAATGGGCAGCAAAAACCTCTACGCATACGTCGACCAGCACGCCGAGGAACTCAAGAAGTCCGACGTCTGCGTCATCAGCGACACCGGAATGCTCCAGCGAAACCACCCCGCCATCACCTACGGCGTCCGCGGCCTCTGCTACACCGAGGTCATCCTCCAAGGCCCCGACCAGGACCTCCACAGCGGCCTTTGGGGAGGACGCTGCCCCAACCCCGCGAACGAACTCACGAAAGTCCTCGCGCAACTCTGGGACTCGAACCGCCACGTCACCATCCCCGGCTTCTACGACAAAGCCCTCGAACCCACACCCGCCGAGCGCGAAGCGTGGCGCAAACTCCCCTTCGACGCCAACGCCGCGCTCAAAAAGATCGGCCTCGGCCCCGAGGCAAACATCGGCGAAGCAGGCTGGACCGCCACCGAACGCGAATGGGCCCGACCCACCGCCGAGATCAACGGCATCTGGGGCGGCTATATGGGACCCGGATCCAAAACCGTCATCCCCTCCTTCGCCGGCGCGAAAGTCTCTTTCCGCCTCGTCGCCAATCAGGACCCGAAAGACATCGAGCGACTTTTCAAGCAGTGGCTCGATGCACGCACGCCGCCCGGATGCCGATGGGACTTCCGCACCTTCAGCAGCGGCTTCGCCGGAAACGTCTCGATCGACTCCCCCTACCTCGCCGCCGCCACGCGCGCCTGCGAGAAAGTCACCGGCTCGAAGCCCGACCTCATCAAGAGCGGCGGGTCCATCCCCGTCGTCGGGATGCTCAAAAACAAACTCGGGCTCGACACCCTCCTCGTCGGCTTCGGCCTCGACGACGACCGCATCCACTCGCCCAACGAAAAGTTCGAACTCTCCTGCCTCCGTCTCGGTCTCAGGACGCACACCCGACTCATCGACGAGTTCGCGCGGATGTCGAAGTGACCGCTCACGCCGCCTTGGCATGATCATCGGGAAGCAACTCGAACTCACCCACCTCCAGCCGACCGCGACGCAACTCCGCCAAACGCCGATCGTGCTCCGCCTGCAAGCGCGCCGTCTCGCGCTTAAGGTCGATCAACGCGATCTCGCGCAGCAGCGTCGACGACAGCGCATCGAGCACGCACACCAACGTGATCCCAGCGATCGAAAGCGTCACCAACGTGGCCGTGACCGGGTCGCTCATGCCCTCCGCATCGGCCCGACCGCCCAGCGGGTTGAGCCCGATATACTCCTCTCCGTGAGCAAACGCACGATTCTGCGGGCGATTCAGGCGATGGTGGCGGCCTCGATCGCTCTTTGCACCCTCACACCTCCCGCTCGCGCACAGACTGAATCGAATCAACCTCCAACCATCCAGACTCCCGAACTCGCCCCGGGTGAAGTCGGCATCCGCGTCGAGACCTTCGGCCTCGGGAACGTCGCCCGCCCGGGCGATTGGGTGGGCATCCGACTCGCCCTCAAGGACACCGCCGACCAGCCGCGCACCATCGCCGTCCGAATCCACCTCGACGACAGCGACGGCGACACCGCCCTCCACTCCCGCATCGTCACCCTCAACCCGGGGCAGGAACTCGGAACGTGGCTCTATTGCCGCACCCCCTGGGACCTGACCCAAGGCTCGATCCTCCGCGTCAGCATCGCCGAGGCCGCGCCCGCCGACGATGGAAGCATCACCATCGGCCGACAACTCTCCTGGAAGCCCATCGCCGCCGCCACCGTCGTCCCGACCCAGCACGCCATCGCCTATGTCATCGGCGCCCAGGCGCTCGCGCTCGATCAATACTCGCAGACCCTCCGCGACCGCGACACACCCGCCGCAGCCCACGAAGTCTTGCAAGTCGTCGCGGGCCTCTCGACCGAGAACCTGCCCGACCAGTGGACCGGCCTCGCCGCCGCCGAAACCATCCTCTGGTCCAACGGCGAACCGTCATCGCTCGGCGAGGAACGCGCCAGCGCCATCCGAGAATGGGTCAACCGCGGTGGCCACCTCGTCATCGCCCTCCCAGGGGTCGGCGCCTCGTGGACCAGCCCCTCCAATCCCCTCGCCGACCTCCTGCCGACCTGCAAGGTCGATCGCCTTGCTGAAGTGGATTACGCGCCCTACCGCACCCTCCTCTCCGGCAATCCCGACGCCACCGGCTCGGCCAAAGCCCCCCTCCACCGCTTCACCATCCAGCCCGATACATCCGTCGCCGACGCAACCCCCCTCCTCACCGGACCCCACGGCATCATCGCGGTTCGCAGACTCGTCGGCACGGGAATGGTCACGCTCATCGGACTCGACCTCACCAACCGACGCCTCACCCAGGCCGCCTGGCTCCGCGCCGACGCATTCTGGTCGCGCATCCTCGGCCGCCGCGCTGCAACACCCACGCAGGCAGAGATCGAAGCCGCCATGTCGAAGGGGATCATCGGCCGCGCCGCCCCGGACGCATGGTGCGACGAACGCATCCCCGCCGCCATCTCGCAGAGCCGCGAAGCGGGCGTCGGCGTCCTGCTCGCCCTTGTCGTCTTCATCGTCTACGCCCTCTCCGCCGGACCCCTCAGTTTTTACGTCCTCCGCGCTCGATCGCTCGAACGCCACGCATGGGTCGCCTTCGTCACCCTCGCCGGAATCTTCACCGCCATCGCCTGGGCCGGCGCACAATCCCTTCGACCGAAGCGCGAGGAAGCCTGGCACTTCACCATCCTCGACCACGTCTTCGGCCAGCCCGTCTCCCGCGCGAGAACCTTTGTCAGCGTCCTCCTCCCCACCTACGGCGACCAGCGCGTCTCACTTGGTCAAGAGGGCACCGATGAAAAATGGAACCAGGCGCTCACCCCCCTCTCCGACCCCGCCGCGCTCTCCATCGCCGCATTCCCCGACTCGCGCCCCTACACCGCCGACGTCCGCAACATGACCGACCTGCTCGTCCCCGCGCGCTCGACCATCAAAACCTTCCAGGGAGACTGGCTCGGCGGCCCACGATGGTCGATGCCGCGCCCCGTCACCACCGATGACGCGCCGAGAATCGACTCCACCGGCCGATTCGTCGGCACGCTCCGCCACGACCTCCCCGCCGCCCTCGAAGCACCGCGCATCTACCTCGTCGTAGGCCAAGTCGCCGAGGGCTCCGTCGGCCGCACAACCATGATGTCGCCCCCAGTCGTCGGCCGCGTCTACGCATGGGCCGAGCCAACCTGGGAACCCGGCGTCCCACTCGACCTCGCTAAGTTCCAGCCCGGGCCGCAGGCCAGCGCGCTCAAACGTTTCAGCGACCTCGTCCCAGAACTCTCCTTCATCAACCAGACCCTCCCCGCCAGCGTCAAGGACGACGACCTCGACGATGCCATGGCCTTCTTCGGCGTCCTCGAACAGCCCGCCATGGACCGCGCCCCCCTCGGCACCACCGCCGTCAAGGCGAGCCTCCACCGCCGAATGGTCCACACCCTCGACCTCGCCGAGTGGTTCACCCAGCCGTGCCTCATCATCATCGGCACCGTCTCCGACATGCCCAACCCCGTCCCCATGGCCGTTGACGCCAATCCGCTCGACGGCAACGCCCGACCCTCCTCCGGGCGCACCATCGTCCGATGGATCTATCCTCTCCCGCCCGCCCCGCTCATCTTCGGAGGCGGACCGGGAGCCCCAACCGTCTTACCGCCCTCGTCATCCAGCGAAGTCATTCGCTACAGAGACACAGAGAGCACAAAGACAAACATGAAACAAGGGAGAAGTGAATCAGGAAATTAGGAGTCGGAAGTCCCGAGCCCCTGAACCCCGAACCCTGAACCCCGGACCCCGCCCCCATGCCCATGATCGAAACGATCAATCTGTGCAAAGAGTACGGCGAACTCGTCGCACTCAACAACCTCAACCTCACCATCAACGAGGGGGACTGCTTCGGCTTCATCGGCCCCAACGGCGCCGGCAAAACCACCACCATCAAAATCCTCGCCACCCTCCTCAAGCCCACCCGAGGCCAGGCCCTCGTCGACGGAAAAACCATCGGCTTCGAGAACCGGCTCATCAGACCCGTCATCGGATACGTCCCCGACTTCATGGGCGCCTACGAAGACATGGTCGTCTCCGAGTACCTCGAGTTCTTCGCCTCCGCCTACAACATCCACGGCTCGCAACGCCGCCAAGTCGTCCAGGACGTCCTCGAACTCACCGAACTCGCCTACAAATCGAACGCGGAGGTCAACTCGCTCTCGCGAGGAATGCAGCAGCGCCTCTCCGTCGCACGCGTCCTCCTGCACGATCCGAAGGTCCTCCTCATGGACGAGCCCGCCAGCGGCCTCGACCCGCGCGCACGAATCGAGATGCGCGAACTTCTCAAAGAACTCAAACGCATGGGCAAAACCATCCTCATCTCCAGCCACATCCTTCACGAACTCGCCGAACTCTGCAACGTCGTGGGCATCATCGAGCGCGGCACCCTCCTCTTCGCGGGCACCGTCAAGGAGATCATGGCCCGCGCCAAACTCGAGCACCTCATCCACATCGCCGTCGCCGAACGCTGCGAAGACGCCGCGAAACTCCTGCACCAGACCCCGGGCGTCAAACGCGTCGCCATCGTCGAAGAAGACGCGCCAACCCAACTCAACGGCTCGGTCCAACGCCGCGTCATCCACGTCGCCTTCGAGGAATCCGCCCTCCACACCGTCAGCGACATCCCAAGCCGACTCGTCAACGCCGGCTTCCGCATCACCCAGTTCAGCGAGGAAAAAGTCAACCTCGAAACCGCTTTCATGCGCTTGACGAAGGGGTTGGTGCAGTAGACGACGAAAGCAAGCAATGGAGGGATTGATGCGACCACAAAAATATGTGCCTTCCAGCCCAAAGGGCTGAAAGACAGTAGCCGTGGGCAAAGCGAGTCATTCCGGGCGAGAGCGCCGCCCACGGATGGCCATGCCTCCCAGCCCAAAGGGCTGAAAGACAGTAGCCGTGGGCAAAGCGAGTCATTCCGGGGGCGAGCGCCGCCCACGGATGGCCATGCCTCCCAGCCCGAAGGGCTGGAAGGCACGCCTCAACGTGGGGCGGCACACACCATGGCGGGTCTTCGATCCGATTGACTCGCACCGAGCCACACCCATTATCGGACTCGGTTGTTCTCCGCACATCACCCCCGATCCGTGGCGCTGTTCCGCCGCATCACCGCCACCCATGCACGCCCGAAAAAACCGTCGATTCCCCGCAACATCGCGCTGAAGTCGCGCCGTGAACCCGTCGAAACAGGGGGTGCGAGGAACGACCGTGGCCGAACACACCCCAGACTCAACACGAAAACACCCCGTCGTTGTTCACTCAACGCCACACGACCCCGCGAAGGCGAGCGAGGAGACCATCCGCCGCGCGCAGGTCCTCATCCACGAACTCGCAAACCTGGTCGACGGCTCGCTCCGACTCATCGACCTGGCCCGTCACTCGATCGTCGAGGCGCAGCAGCATCACGCCGACCCCGCGCACGCCCTCCGCCACCTCGAAGGCGCCCACGCCGCCATGTCGCACATCGCCGCGCTCGTTCGATCCGCCTACCTCCCCGCGCGCCGCGACGCAGGCATCGGCGCCGACCCACCCCCGCCCTCCTCCCTCGCCTCCGCCATCACCTCGGCGGTGGACGTGCTCGCCGCCCGCGCACGCTCCCGCGGCATCGAGATCAACCTCGAACTCGACGCCACCACGCGCGCCGTCCCCGCCGACGAGGTCTACGCCGTCGTCTCGAACGCCGTCCGAAACTCCATCGAAGCCATCGGCCAGAACGGACGCATCGACGTCTGCGCCCGCATCGACGACGGACACGTCCTCCTCGAAGTCCTCGACAACGGCGTCGGCCCACCCGCCGACCCACCGCGCGCCTTCGAACTCGGCTACTCCACCAAGCCCGGCTCATCAGGCATCGGCCTCGCGCTCGCCGGAGAGGTCATCACCGAACTCCGGGGCATCATCGAACTCCTCCCGCGCTCGCTCTCCAACCCGGAACGCCCCGGCGCCATCCTCCGCGCCCGTTACCCGATCCCCGCCCCCCACCCACTCCCCTTCCGGGAATAAACCATGCTCAAACTGCAATCGTCATTTGTGAACCACGATCCGCCGGGAGGCCCGGAGGAATCGAAACCGCGCATCCTCGTCGTGGACGACGATCCATTCGTCTCCGAGTCGCTCGTGGAGTTCCTCGTCAACGAGGGCTACAGCGTCGCCTCCTGCGCCGGGGGCGTCGAAGCCATCGAAGCGCTCGAAGAGTCCGAGCGGGCGCCCGCCAGCGCCTCCAAAAAATCAACACCCTTCAACCTCATCCTCTCCGACGTCGCCATGCCCGGCATGTCCGGACTCGAACTCCTCCGGCTCACCTCCGAGCGATTCCCGCACGTCGTCACCATCATGCTCACCGGCTACGGCACGATCGAGTCCGCCATCGAAGCCATCCGCGCGGGCGCCTCCGACTTCCTCGCCAAGCCCATCGTGGACTCCGAACTCCGCCTCGCCATCAACAAGGCCCTCCGTCAGCAGGCCCTCCTCGCCGAGAACAAAGTCCTCCGCGAATCTCTCGACAAGCGCTTCGGCCTCGGCAGCATCGTCGGCTCCGACTACCGCATGCTCAAGGCCTACGAACTCATCGAGGCCGTCGCACCGAGCAAGGCCACCGTCCTCATGACCGGCGAATCCGGCACCGGCAAGTCGCTCGTCGCCCACGCCATCCACCAACTCAGCCCGCGCTTCGCCCGACCCTTCGTCGAGATCCACTGCGGCAGCATCCCCGAAACACTCCTCGAATCCGAACTCTTCGGCCATGTCAAGGGCGCCTTCACCGGCGCGCACGCCGACAAGCAGGGACGGTTCCTCGCCTCCGACGGCGGAACCATCTTCATCGACGAGATCAACTCCGCCTCCCCCGCCATGCAGTTGAAACTCCTCCGCGTCCTTCAGGAGCGACGCTTCGAGCCCGTCGGCGCCACCGAAACCATCGAAGTCGATGTCCGCGTCGTCCTCGCGAGCAATCAATCCCTCGAACAAATGGTCGCCGACGGCGAGTTCCGACAGGACCTCTATTACCGCATCAACGTTGTCAAGATCGAACTCCCCGCGCTCCGCGAACGAACCAGCGACATCCCCTCCCTCGTCCTCCGCTTCATCGAGGAACTCTCCATCGAGCACGATAGAACCGTCACCGGCATCACCCCCGACGCCCTCGACGCCATCCGACGCTACCCCTTCCCGGGCAATGTCCGCGAACTCCGCAACATCATCGAGCGCGCCGTCGTCCTCTCGCGCACGCCGACCATCAATCTCATCGACCTCCCGCCGCATGTTCAATCCGACGGCGGCGGCGCCATGCCCGCTGAACTCCTGACGCTCCTCGGCAAACCCCCCGCCGCAGTCGACCTCGACGCAGCCCCGTGGACGCCCACGCCACTCGAGAAGGCGCTCGAAGACCCCGAACGCCGAATCCTTCTCAAAGCCCTCAAGGCCAACAACTGGAACCGCCAGTCCACCGCCGACCAACTCCAGATCAACCGAACCACCCTCTACAAAAAGATGAAGGTCTACGGCCTCGACCGCATGGCGGGATAGTCGCGCGCCGTGCCACCGATCCACCGTTCGCGGCGAATCGGTCTCTTCCCCCAGCGCCGATCGATGCCCGAGGGCTCCAACCCCCCGGCGTATTCTCTACGCCCCATGTCCGCTCCCGGCGACGCATCACCCTGGACCCTCACAACCCCCGTCGAAGAGCTGCCGGGCGTCACCGAACTCCGCGCCGCCGCCCTCCGCCGAATGGACATCCGCTGCCTCGCGCACGTCATCGCGCACCTTCCCTCGCGACACCAACTCGAAGAGGCCGAATCGCCCATCGGCGATATCCGCATCGGCAACCTCGTCACCGTTCGCGGCGAGATCACCGACACCCGCATCGTCCGCACCGGCCGCCAACGCTTCGAGGCCGCGCTACTCGACGAAACAGGCCGCATCGACCTCTGCTGGTTCAACATGACCTTCCTCCAGGAACGCATCCACCCGGGCATGCGCCTCCGCGTTCAGGGCAAGGTGAACCGTCGAGGACCGCGCATCCAGATCATCAACCCACGATGGGAATCCATCCCTGAAGGATCGGAAGGGCCCGCGCCGCGCGAATCGCGCCTCCGCCCCATCTACCCCGCGACCGAGGACATGCCCTCCTGGGCTTTCGAGCGACTCATACATTCGGTCATCGACCGCGCCCTCCCGCTCATCGACGACCACCTCCCCGATGCCTTCCGCCGCGACCGCGCCATGCCCTCCCTCGCGGGCGCCTACCGCCTCATGCACGAACCCACGACGCAGGAAGACATCGCCGACGCGAAGCGACGCCTCGTCTACGACGAACTCCTCCTCTTCCAACTCGGCGTACACATGAAACGCGCCTACGTCCGCCGCTCGCTCCACGCGCCCCCCCTCAAGTGGAACGAAGCCATCGACGCGCACATCCGCGCACGCATCCCCTTCACCTTGACGCCCGGCCAGGAACAGGTCATCCGCGAGACCTCCGCCGACCTCCAGCAACCCTCCCCCGCCAACCGACTGATCCAGGGCGATGTCGGCTCGGGCAAGACCGTCGTCGCCCTCTACGCCATGCTCATGGCCGCCGCCTCGCGCCACCAGGCCGCGCTCATGGCACCCACCGAACTCCTCGCCGAGCAGCACCACGAATCCATCTCGCACCTCCTCAAAGGTTCGAGCCTCCTCATCGCCCTCCTCACCGGCTCCAGCACCGGCATCGACCGCGAACGCATCCTCAAAGGCATCGCCTCGGGTGACATCGACCTCGTCATCGGAACGCACGCGCTCCTCACCGAGAGCGTCTCCTTCCAATCGCTCGCCGTCGCGATCATCGACGAGCAGCACCGCTTCGGCGTCCACCAGCGCGCCAGGCTCCGCGAGAAGACCGCCGACGAGCACTCCATCCCCCACACACTCGTCATGACCGCCACCCCGATCCCGCGCACCCTCGCCATGACCATCTTCGGCGACCTCGACGTCTCAACGCTCCGAGGCCTGCCGCCCGGCCGACCCCCGATTGCCACGCGCATCATGCCCATCGAGCGCATCGACGAGGTCTACGCCTTCGTCCGCACCCGACTCGACCGCGGCGAGCAGGCCTACATCGTCGCCGCGAACATCGGGGAAGACGAAGCGCCCTTCCTGCCGCCGTCGGCTGAGCAGGGGACGCGCGACGTGCAATCGCTCCTGAATAATCTGCGCGAGGGAACGCTGAAGGGCAAGCGCCTCGAAGCCATCCACGGCCGCCTGAGCCGCGATGCACGCGAGCGAGTGATGCAGCGATTCAGGGCAGGAACCATCGACGCCCTCGTCGCCACCACCCTCATCGAGGTCGGCGTCGACGTCGCAAACGCAACAATCATCGTGATCGAGGGCGCCGATCGTTTCGGGCTGGCCCAACTCCACCAGTTGCGCGGCCGCGTGGGCCGCGGCACCCGACACTCCGTGTGTATCCTTATCTCGGGAAATCATGCCCCAACCGGCTCCGCGGCTCGCCTTGAAGCGATCGCCGCCACAACCGACGGATTCGCGCTCGCGGAGAAAGACCTCGAACTGCGCGGCCCCGGTGACTTCATCGGAGCGCGCCAGGCCGGCGCCGCGCCCTTCCAACTCGCCGAGTTCCCCAAGGACATGGATCTGTTGCTTCTCGCGCGACGCGACGCGGAAATGTGGATCGCTTCATCTCCACTGCTCGCCGCTGAATCGGAACGACTCATCCGATCCAGACTCATGAAATCGCACGGCGAGTCGCTCGGACTGGTTGACGTTGCATAGCATTCTCGCATACAAATGGCGCCGTGGAACTTTCATCCCTGCATGAACGCATCCGGACGGTCGTGGGGAGCATGACGTTTCGCGCCCTCGCCGAAGCAACCCAGCAGCACCCCGAGACCGTCCGTCGATACCTGCACGGCCAGGCGCCCAGCGCGGAGTTCCTCTCCTCGCTGTGCTTCAAGTTCGATGTCAACGCCCAGTGGCTCCTCACCGGCCAAGGCCCCGTCCGCCACACCGAAACGCGCGCCCACGCCCTCCGCGAGGCGAACCCCGCCGAACTCCTGGCCGCCATCGCCGCCGCCCTCGAACGCCTCACCGACCGAATTGATAGAATTGAACTCTTCGTGCAGACGCTCGAAACGCGCCTCCGGGGACGACCGGCCAACGCGGCGGAGGGTGAACTTCGTGAATCAAAGCCCCAGCCCCAAGCCAACACGACCGGCCCTGATGCGACCGCCCACGCAGCCAGAATCGCAGATGCTCTTGCCCAACGACCACGCGAAGATGCTCGTTGACCTCCTGCGCGCCTCGGGGGGTGAAGGCGCCGAACTGCTCAGGAGGTGGGTCGCCGCGCTCATGACCGCACCCGCCGAAGAACGCCGCGCAATTGTCGAAGCCGTCGAGCAACGCATCACCGAACTCTACGCCTCCGACGCCGCCACCGAGCCGCTCCTTCACCTCGAATCCCATCCAAAGCCGCGCGAAGGCTTCACCGAAGTCGTCGTGAAATCCTTCACCACCGGAACGGCGCGCAAACCGAAACCATCCTCAGCCGAGCGCACCGCCTGACGATTCCACGAACCCCGACCGTGAGGGAGCGGGCCCCTCGCCCACTCCCGTTACGATCACTCCCATGTCCGAAGAATCGTCCGGCAACGAGTCCCTCGCCGCCATCTTCCACCGCATCGCCCAGATGCTCGAGGTCACGGGCGCCGACCGCTTCCGCGTCATCGCGCACGATCGCGCGTCGCGCCTCATCGAGTCGCACCCCACCGACCTCGCCGCCCTCGCAAGGAAAGAGGGAAAGAAACCCCTCACCGACATCGACGGCATCGGCCCCAAAATCGCCGACAAAATCATCGAGTTCGCCAACACCGGCCGCATCGCCGAGCACGATGAACTCGTCGCCAGCGTCCCCCACACACTCCTGGACCTCTTCAACGTCCCGGGCCTCGGCCCAAAGACCATCCGCGCACTCTGGCAGGAACTCAACGTCACCAGCATCGCCGACCTCAAGCGCATCATCGACGACGGCTCCATCCTGACCCTCCCGCGAATGGGCGCAAAGACCGTCGAGAACATCAAAGAGGCCATCACCTTCTCCGAGCAGTCCGCCGAGCGCATCCCCCTCGGCATCGCCATGCCCATCGCCGAAGGGATCGTCCGCCGCATGTCGAAGATCGCGGGCGTCACCCGCGCCGACTTCGCAGGCTCACTCCGTCGCGGCCGCGAGACCATCGGCGACCTCGACATCCTCGTCGCCACCAACAATCCCGCCGCCGTGCGCGACGCCTTCACCACCATGCCGGAGGTCACGAAGACCCTCACCGCGGGCGACGCCAAGTGCTCCGTCCGCCTCAATGTCCGCGGCAAAATCATGCAGGCCGACCTGCGCATTGTTCCCGACGCCTCGTGGGGGGCGGCCCTCATGTACTTCACCGGCTCCAAAGAGCACAACATCCGACTCCGCGAACGAGCCCTCAAAAAGGGCTGGACCCTCAACGAATACGGCCTCTACCCGGACGATGACGAAAAAACCCCGCCGCAGCACCGCGGCGTGAAATCGCTCGCCGGCGCGGACGAAGAGGGCATCTTCAAGAAACTCGCCGTGCCCGCCGTCCCCGCCGAACTCCGCGAAGAACGCGACATCGACGAGCCGCCCCCCGAAGACCTCCTGCAACTCAGCGATATCAAGGCCGAACTCCACGCACACACCACAGCCTCCGACGGCCGAATGTCGATCGAACAACTCGCCGAGGCCGCCAAGGCACGCGGCTTCCATACCATCGCCGTCACCGACCACTCACAGAGTTCCGCCCTCGCCGGGGGACTCAAGCCCGACGCGCTCCGCAACCACATCGACGCCGTGCGTGCCGCGAACGAGCGCATCAAAGGCATCACCATCCTCGCCGGCAGCGAGGTCGATATCCGCGCCGACGGCTCGCTCGACTACGAGGACGAACTGCTCGCGCAACTCGATATCGTCGTCGCATCGCCCCACGCATCGCTCCGCCAAGACCCCAAGACCGCCACCGAACGCCTCATCCGCGCCGTGAACCATCCGCTCGTCCATATCCTGGGCCACCCCACCGGCCGCATCGTCAACAAGCGCGAAGGATTCCACCCCGACATCGCCGAAGTAGCCGCCGCCGCCGCGCAGCACCGCACCGCCCTGGAGATCAACGCCAACTGGATGCGCCTCGACCTCCGCGACACACACATCAAGGCCGCCATCACCGCTGGCAAGGGCAAGACGCTCATCGCCATCGACTGCGATGTCCACCACCCCGACGATTTCGACAACCTCCGCTACGGCGTCATGACCGCGCGGCGGGGGGGGCTGACAACGGGCGGCTGCGTCAACGCCTGGCAGCAGAAGAAACTGCACGAGTGGCTCAAAAGCAAGAGGTAGCGAGCGGGAATTTCGGACCGGGTCTGGCCGGTTGATTCGTGTCGTATGGGTCGTGCGATCACCTCCTTTGTGCGCGGAATCGGCGTTTGGAGTGTGCGGAACGGGTTCATTTGAGTCACTGGTACGCGGGTTCTGCTCGCCTCTGTTCGGCTTTGCGCGCTTTTGCGCGCTTTGGTGCGGGTGGGTTCGGCGTTCGGGGATGAGGGGGCGGGGTTCAGGCTCAGGGTTCAGGGGGTGGGCGTCGGCGTCGTGTGTAGCGGTACGAGTGTTGCGCGGAGCGATAGCGCCGGCCTGATGGTCGAGCCTCTGGGCGGAGCATCTCTCGATGATGGTCCGCCTATAGAGGGGTGCGCGGTCAGTTCCGCGCGCACAAGCGCGGATGTTGGCGGGTTCGAACTTGCGCGCAAGTCGAGGAGTGGTCAAGGAATACAAAAGTTTTCGGGATGTGGCGAGAATCCTCGCGGGGTAGAGCGCTGGTGTGCGCACAAAGTCGGTCATGCATGCTCCATGCAGCGAGCGTGCGAGCCGTCGACTGCCATCCGCCACTGGCACGCTACCCCCGTTCGTCGAGAAGGTACTTGTTAGTAGTCCGGGTTGCTCGGTCGTCGGGTCGCGGTGTGCCCTTGGCGATCTTTGCTTGACAAGACGCACCCCGTGGTACAATGCGAGCGGATAAGTGCCCCAAGTTGTAAGGCGCTACATTCCAGAAAGGAATGCTCCATGTCTCTCATGTGCAGCCGTACCTTGCGCATTGCCGCGGCACTCAGCGTGATGGCGATCTGCCCTTCCACCCACGCGGGCTTGACCGTGCGACACCACGTCGCCATCCACGGAGTGACCTTGCCCACGTCTGGTGGACACGCGGGCGCGGAGATGATACTCCGCGACGAGGAGGTCCACGATGGCGAGGAAGACGTACAGCAAGGAGTTC
>JAGVLZ010000335.1 GCA_020054055.1 Phycisphaerales bacterium | reverse complement strand
CTCTTCGCTCGCTCCGGCAGGCGGCCCGGACCGACCCGCTGACCGGCCTGCCCAATCGGAGGCACCTGCCGGAATGGCTGCGTTCGAACCGCTCCCGCAACGATCGACGTGCGAACGTGGCTTTCATCATGGTCGACCTCGATTACTTCAAGAGCGTCAACGACAACTTCGGGCATTGCGTCGGTGATTCGATCCTCGTCGCGGCGGCGCGCGCGATCAACGGTGAGTGCCGCGAAGATGAGGTCGTGGTTCGCTGGGGCGGTGAGGAGTTTCTTATCCTTCGCGGGTCCGGCTCGCTCGAGGAGTCGTGGAGTTGGACCGACCGCGTGCGTCGCTCGATCGCGGATATCCGTATCGGAGAAGAGGCGAGCGCGGCGCGGATCGCGGCGAGCCTCGGCCTCGCCATCGTTCCGACGGCGGAGTTTGGAGAGCATTCTCTCTGGATCGCGGACCGCGCGCTCCACCTCGCCAAGGAGTTGGGGCGCGATCGGGTATGCACCTGGCCCATGGTCCTGGCGCACGAGGCGGCGGAGTCGGTGCAACTCGAGCCGAATGCGACGGCGAGCGATCGGGCCGCACGCTTCGTGTCGATGCTGAGCGAGCATCTCGGATCGGCGCAGCGCGAGCATCTCGGACCACACTCCAGGCTTGCGCGCTCGATCGCCGGCCGTCTGGCGCGCGAGTTGCATCTGGAGGATCAGGAGGTCAGCCGCGCTTCAAGTGCCGCGCTTGTCCACGATGCCGGCAAGGCGGCGTTGCCGGAGGCGCTGCTCTCGAAGAAGTCGGCGCTGACGGTGGGGGAGAAGGGGATGATCGTCGAGCACACCAGGCTGGGCGCGTCGCTCGCGGAAGCGATGGGGCTGCCGACGCCGGTCGTGCGACTGGTCGCCCGTTACACGGATCGCTTTGATAGCGAGGCGATGCAGCATTCGATCCCGCTTGAGCGCACCAACGTGGGGATCGTCTCGACCGCGGACGCCCTGGCGTCGATGATCGTGGATCGGCCGTACGCGCCCAGGCGATCGTTCGACGACGCGCTCGGGGAACTCCGTCGCGGGAGCGGCGGGCAGTTTGACCCCGTGGTCGTCGGGGCCGTTCATTCGGCCTACGGCGCCGCCCGAAGGACCGCCGCGTAGCGCCGCGCATGGAACATGACATATCGACTTTGTACCGCTGACACCCCCTGGAGGACCACGTCGTGAAGCAATCAGAGCAGATGCAGAGTCGGCAGCACCCTCGGCGGATGTGCCGTAAGATGCGGGTCGCGTGGTCGGCGTACGCCGGCGGCCCGCTCCATCCCGCCTCGGTGGTGGACATGTCCGCGTCCGGGATCGGGATCATCGTCGAGCAATCGAGGCTGCCGCACATGGGGGGCGCGCTCCGCATCCTTTCGCGTCAGGATCAGTATGTCCGGCATGCGCGGGTCATCCGGCTGGTCGAATCCCCCGACGGCAAGACGCTCGTGGGCTGCCGATGGATTTCACAGCGCGGCGCCGGCCGAACGCACCGGCCGGGCGGCGTGCGCGGCACATTCTCCCCCAGAGTCAATCAGAAAGGAGCCTCGGCATGAGCCCAGTCAACGCGGGTCGCGAGAAGCGCAGGGGTCTTCGCATTCAGGACGGTCGGAACCTCAACTGGAAACTTCAGGGCATCCCGGAGCCGCGATCGGGGTTCCTCATCGAGAAATCGGAAGACGGCCTCGCCTTCGGCTGGCGGGGCGAGGAGCTGCCGATCGTCGGCTCGCTGGTCGAGTTGCACGTCGCCGGCGGGTGGGGGAGCGAGAAGAATCAGCGCGGGATCATCCGGCATTCTTCGGTGGCTCACGAGGGGTTGTGCGTGGTCGGGGTCGAGAAGTATCGAGCGAGGCCGTTTCCCCCCGGGGCGGTTGAGCACGCGGAGGTCAAGGTGCGGTCGGTGCTCGCCGACGGGGAGCCGTTGCGCTCGTATGGTTGCGGGCCGATCTTTTCGCGACGGACGAGTTGATGACGTTTCACTCCGCTACGCGACAGCCCTCGGTCGGCCCACAACGGTCCGGCGTCGAGCGAGCAAGAGCGACTGAGCAACGTCTCCGCCAGTGTTTTTTCCTTGGGCCCCGAACGCGCCCGGAACTCATTGGAATCCGCATGAAGGCAGGTCAGCGGGACGATCGGCGGCGGCGGCGCGCGGCTCCGCCGCCATATTGTGCGAGCGGAGCAGGAGGGGCTTTCACGCCGAAACGAGAATATGCGGTGTGTGGCGTCGGCGGTGGGCCGAGTTCAGGCCGCGGGGCTGGGGTCGAGTTTCACGCGCCGCACCTCGTGGTGTTCGGCCCCTGCCGGGCTGAGCGTGCTGCGCATGAGGATGATCTCGTTGATCTCGAAGGGTGGGAGGTCGATCGGATGGTCGATGGCCGCGGGGCGCGGGCCGGGATTGAAGCGGCCGAGTGTGAGGTGGGGGAGGAATCGGTCTCCGGGGTTCGGGCGGACGTTCGACGCGAGGCGGTGGGCGAGGCGGCGCTGGATCTCGAGGAGCGTGGGGGGTGAATCGGTCTCGGCGGCGATGAGGCGCGGGTGGGCGTGCTGGGGGAGGGTGAGGAGTCGCCGCGGCGTGAGCGCGAATGCGCTGAGCCCGGCGGCGGAACGTTCGACGGATTCGGTGATGGCGTCGAGTTCGCGCGAGGGGACATCACCCACGAACTGAAGTGTTAGATGAATCTGCGCGGCCGAGGTGAGACGGACGGATTCGAGGGGGAGCGATTCGAGCGCGCGGTGGAGCGCGCGGGTGGATTCGCTGGGCGGGTAGGCCGCTACGAAGAGGCGGAGGTTGGAGGTGGGGCGGGAGATGGGGAGATTGAGGGGATGGGGAGATGTGAGGGGGGAGGAACGAGGACAAGATTGGAATGTGGAGTCTCGAACGTCAGGTCTCAAATCTCAGAGTTCAGATTGGGTGTGCATCGGCTCTCCGGCGGAACGTTGTCGATCAGCGCTTGAAGCATCGAGACCGAAAGGTCCGCCGTTCTCGGTGCGAAGCAGTGAGCGAAGACCAATCGCTCCCGCGGCAAGGTGTGACCCACGGCGATGACGTTGAAGCCGGCACCCCAAGCGGAACGAGTGCCCCGGGGGCTATCTTCAATGGCGATCGAACGAGATGGGGCGGCTTCGAGCCGGCTTGCGGCGAGGACGTATGGATCGGGATCGGGTTTGGTTCGCTTTGTGTCTTCACAGGTGACGAGCGCGGAAAGCAATCCATCCACGCCCAGGTGCTCAAGAACCGGGATGATCTGTTCGCGCATCCCCGCGGAACAGACGGCGACCTTTGCGACTTTCGCGGCTTCGCGCATGAGTTCGATCGAACCTGGGTAGGGGGTGTACAGGCCGGCGCGGACTTGTTCGAGGACTACTTCGGTCTTCGTGCCGAGCAGTGCGGTGAGCCGGGATTCGCTGAGCGATTGGCCGGCGCGAGTGAAGACTTCGCGGATCACATCGGCGTCGGACCAGCCGATCCACGGGTGGCCGTGCCATTCGATGCCGAGCGGCTTGCAGACGGCGCGGAGGGCTTCGTCGTGGAGGGTCTCGGAGTCGACGATCACGCCGTCGAAGTCGAAAACGACTGCTTGCATGGTGATGAGTGTACGGGGAGGGGATTGCATTCCGATAGACTCACGACATGACCATCGCGATCGTGTTTGATGACGGGGAGTCACTCGGTCCGCTGACGGATTTGCGGCCGTCGTTCGCGGTGCGGACGGGGGCCCTGGCGACCCTTGAGCGGCTCGCGCTCATCCTAAAGATCGAGGCGAAGGCGGAGTTGAAGGGGGTGTGGGCGCCCGATGGTCTCGCGGCGATTTCGCGGGAGCAGTTCGGGATTCCGGTCAACGATCCGAAGTCGCTCGGGAAGGATGCGAAGGGTGCCCTGCTGGTGAACGGGCGATGCGCGGCGGCCGCGATCGGGCTTGGTTCGCTCGAGGACGGCGCGGCGATCGTGTCGGGAGATTCGGTGGTCGCGGCGCGTCTGACGATCAAGGATGCCAGGGCGTTTCTCGGGTCGGCGTCGCTGCCAAAGGGAGTGAAGCGGAGCGAGGCGAAGTCGGCGATGCTGCTCGAGCAGCCCTGGGACGTGATCCGGTTCCGCGATGCGGCGATGGAGTTTGATCTGGAGGCGCTCGCGACGCGGAAGACGCAGGCGCTGCCGCCTGGAGTGGTGGGGATCCACGAGGAGCAGGTCCACATCAGCCCCGAGGCGCTGATCTATCCCGGTGTGGTGCTGGACGCGGAGCATGGGCGGATCGTCATCGACGACGGCGCGACGATCCGGCCGGGGAGCGTGATCGTGGGGCCGGCGTATATCGGGGCGGGTTCGACGGTGATCGACCGGGCGCTCATCAAGGGTCACACGGCGATCGGCCCGGTGTGCAAGGTCGCGGGTGAGGTGGGCGGGACGATCTTGCAGGGGTACGCGAACAAAGCGCACGACGGCCACCTCGGAGATTCGTGGGTCGGCGAGTGGGCGAACTTCGGCGCGGGGACGACGAACTCGAATCTGTTGAATACTTACGGCGAAGTGATCGCGCAGGCTTCCAACGGCGACAAGCGCGTGCGCACGGGGCTGAAGTTCCTCGGCTGCATCGTGGGGGACCATGTGAAGTTCGCGATTCTGACGCGGATCATGACGGGGAGCGTCTTCGGCACGGGGTCGATGATCGCGAAGGCGGATGCGCCGACGTGCGTGGGCCGCTTCGAGTGGATCACGGAGGAGCGGAGACAGCGGTACCGGTGGGAGAAGTTCGTCGAGGTGGCGGAGGCGGCGATGGCGCGGCGGAAGATGAAGATGAGCGCGTCGTATGCGAAGAGGTTGAAGGGGTTGGTGGGGTGAGCCGGGATTACCGGCTTCAATGGGCTGGATGTCGATATGATGAGTTATTCGCGCCCGGTTCGTCGGATTCTCGCGCGGAGCCACTCATGCCCAACCTCTCCCTCACCGTCAACGGCCTCAAACTCCCCAACCCGTTCGTCATCGGCTCCGGGCCGCCCGGCACGAATGCGAACGTCATCGCGAAGGCCTTTGACGAGGGGTGGGGGGCGGTCATCGCGAAGACGATCAGCCTCGACGCATCGAAAGTGGTGAATGTGGCGCCGCGCTACGCCCGCCTGCGCGATGCGAAGTCGAAGGAAGTCTTCGGCTGGCAGAACATCGAACTGATCAGCGACCGGCCCTTCGATGTCTGGATCGACGAGTTCAAGAAGACCAAGGACAAGTACCCGAAGGGGGTTCTGATTGCTTCGATCATGGAGGAGTACCGCAAGGATGCATGGATCGAGATCACGGAGCGTTGCCAGGACGCGGGGGTGGACGCGTTCGAGTTGAACTTTTCGTGCCCGCATGGGTTGCCCGAGAGGCGCATGGGGGCCGCGATGGGGCAGGACCCCGCGATCCTTGAAGAGGTGTGCGGCTGGGTGAACTCCGTCGCGAAGATTCCGGTGTGGGCGAAGATGACGCCGAATATCACGCACATCGAGGAGCCGGCGCGGGCGGCGCTCCGCGCGGGGTGCGAGGGGGTCAGCGCGATCAACACGATCCTGTGCGTCACGAGCGTGAACCTTGAGACGCTGCGCCCCGAGCCGACGGTCGAGGGGTACTCGGTGCCCGGCGGGTACTCCTGCATCGCGGTTCGGCCGATCGCGCTCAGGATGGTCATGGAACTGGGGACGATGATGTTCGGAGGCGGGAGCGGGCGGTCGATCGCCAGCAACGGCACGCTGCCGATCAAAGGGGAGTTCCCCGATCGCACGCTCAGCACCATCGGCGGCGTCGAAACGGGGGACGATGCAGCGCAGTTCATCCTGCTCGGCGGGCACACGGTGCAGGTCTGCACCGGCGTGATGAAGCACGGCTACGGGATGGTCAAGGACCTCTGCGCCGGGCTGAGCGCGTTCATGGAAAAGCACAGGTTCGAGACGATCGAGCAGTTCCGGGGCAAGAGCCTTCAGTACTTCACGACGCACGCGGACTTGGTCCGCCTTCAGGCGGAGGTGAAGGCGGCGGAGGCGGCGCATCGCTCGGGGATGGTCACGAAGGACACGCAGTGGACGGGCGAGAAGTTTGTGGAGCAGAGCGAGAAACTGGCGAGCAGGTAGGCTCATACCCTCACTTCGTTCGGGGCTCGTATTGATACGAGCCCCGAACGAAGTGAGCGGGGCTTTTACGCATCGCGTGCCCGAGCGCGCCCGAACGATGCGAAGATCGCCCTGATCTTCGCCCGATGCACCTCAAGCGCTCGTCGCTTTGTGCCCGACTGCCACTCATTCACATAGACGACCGCTCCGTACAGGCCTCGAAGGGTGTTAATCCATCGGGTGCTGCCGTGATACGTCCAGAGCCGCGCATCCGAGCCGACCAATCTCGCATCTCGAAGTGACCGCGTTGCACGAGCCTTGAAGAACGCCAGCGCCCGCTCGGGCGACATTTCTGATTTGCAATCCACGACGACGTGAACATGCGTCGAGCGAGCATCGCACGCGGCAATCCGCCAGTGACGCTCATCGCACAGGCCCCTGATCGCTTGGTGCACGATCGGGCGCATCATGCCCGTCAGGAGAAAAGGCGGGCCGGACATGAGGCTTCGCGCCTTCGCGGATTTCGCGGCATCTGGCGGCAGGTAGGGAGTGCCGACGACGTTGTGCATCGAATCGACGGAGCCCTTTGCGTCGCCGTGCAATCGCTGTCCGTAGCAGGTCCATGTCAGGAAATAGGCGAGGGGAGGCGGCATCATGTGAATGTACCTTCCCTCACTTCGTTCGGGGCTCGTAGGTCAATCCCTCACTTCGTTCGGAGCTCGTATCGGTACGAGCCCCGAACGAAATGAGCGGGGGCATCCGCCTCGCTACCCTGTTCCCATGCCCCTCCTTTTCAAGAACCCTCGCATTATCACAAGCACCGACGACTACGGCGCGGATGTGTATTGCGTCGGTGAGCAGATCACTCGCATCGAGCGTTCGATCGACCCGAAGTCCTGCGCGCCGGGAACGGAAGTCATCGACGCCTCGGGCAAGTACCTCTTCCCCGGCTTCATCGATCCGCATGTGCATGTGTACCTCCCCTTCATGGGCACCTACGCGAAGGACACCTGGGAGACGGCGTCGAGGGCGGCGCTGGTGGGGGGGACGACGACGCTGATCGAGATGATCTGTCCCGGCAAGGGCGACGAGCCGATGGCCGCGTTCGAGACGTGGCTGTCGAAGGCGAGCGGCGTGTCATCCTGCGATTTCTCGTTCCACATGGGGGTGACGCGCTTCGATCCCGCGGTGGAGAGGCAGTTTCGGGAGATCGTGAAGCGCGGCGTGACGTCGTTCAAGGTGTTCCTCGCGTACAAGGGGGCGCTCGGGGTCGATGACCGCGAACTGTTCCACACGCTCCGCCTCGCGAAGGAACTTGGAGTTGTTGTCACCGCTCACTGCGAGAACGAGACGCTCGTTTCGGAACTCCAGTCGCAACTCCTGGCTGCGGGCAAGACCGGGCCGGAGTGGCACGAGCCTTCGCGTCCGCCGCGGGTCGAGGCGGAGGGTGTGCATCACCTGATGACCTTCGCGGAACTGACGGGGGCGGAGGTGTATGTCGTTCACACGTCGTGCGATGAGGCGGTGGGCGAGGCGACGCGCGCGATATCGAGGGGAGTGAACGCCCACATCGAGGTGGTGTTGCCCCATCTGATCCTCGACAAGTCGTTCGCGGAGAGGCCGGGCTTCGAGGGGGCGAAGTATGTGATGTCGCCGCCGTTGCGGGACAAGCAACAGACTGAGCGCATGTGGAATCACTTGCGCTCGCGGGCCGTGAGCACCGTCGGCACCGACCATGCCCCTTTTGATTTCGAGACGCAGAAGGTGATGGGCAAGCCGCCGGCCGGCGATTTCACCAAGATTCCCAACGGCATCCCGAGCGTCGAGAATCGGGTTGACTTGCTTTTCACGCACGGGGTATGCACCGGCCGGATCGACCTGCACACGTTTGTGGACGCGGCCAGCACGCAGGCCGCGCGGGTCTTCGGCCTGCACGGCAAGGGGACGATCGCGGTGGGGGCCGATGCCGACCTGGTCGTGTATGACCCTGGGTATCGGGGGGCGATCCGCGCGAAGTCTCACCAGATGGCGACGGACTATTCCGCGTTCGAGGGGTGGGAGACGAAGGGGCGGGCGAGCGTTGTGACGGTTCGCGGGCGGGTGATGGCCCGGGACGGCGAGTTTGTCGGGAAACCGGGGACGGGCCGGCTTGTGCCGCGCGGCCGGTAGCCTTTTTTTCGACGAGTCGGCTATCATTGCCCGAACTAGGCCCATGTCGCGGGCGTTTGCCACGCGACCCGGAGAATCAAGGACCCATGAACAACAAAGCCAAGGTCGTTATCGCCGTGATCTTTCTCGCCGTCGCGGGGGTTGCCATCGCCAACCAGTTTGGGCTGTTCGGCAGCGGCGCTGCGAAGCGTCCGACGACGCAGAACGCGGCCCAAACTGGCGGCACGGGCGATGCCACGACGACGACGACGGATGAAAACGCCACCCCCCCGGCCGGTACGCTGAAGAAGGACAACTTCTAAGTCTACTTGCGGCGGAACCGGGGCTTCGACGGCGCGTCTCATCACGATGAGCCGTCCTATCCATGCGCGGCTCACGGGAGCGACGCCATGACGAGCAATCGATTCAAGATACTGGCCGCGAGTCTCTGCCTGATCGTGTCGGGGGCGATCACGCTTTACAACGTCGGCGTGTTCGATGCGAAGTCTCGGACGGAGGCCGGTGAGCGGCCGAGCGCGGTGGGCGAAGGACCAGAGGCCGCGCAGGCGGGGTCGCTGCCGGAGGAAGATTTCTGAGCGGCCAGGCCGATGGTCAGAACAGGCCGAACATTCTTGCGGCCATGACGACCAGCACGAGCGCCATGACGAGTCGCATGGCGTTCACCGGGACCTTGTGAGTCAGTCCGGCGCCGAGGTGGCCGCCGATGAGAGCGGTGGGGGCGAGCGCGGCGGCGATGGCGAGGGCCTGGGTCCACGAGACGCCGAGTCGGCTCAGCGTCGCGAGTTTCAGCGCAGCGCCAAGCGTCGAGGAAAAGACCATGGTTGATGCGCTGGCGGCGATGGCGCTGCGGAGCGGCATTTTGCAGATGACCTGGGCGAGCGGCACCGAAACGATCCCGCCGCCGATGCCGATGAGGCCGCCGATGGTGCCGGTGG
>JAGVLZ010000237.1 GCA_020054055.1 Phycisphaerales bacterium | reverse complement strand
CTCTCGGCGCGGGAGCGGGCATCGGCGCGGTGGCGACCGGGCGTACATGAGCCGCTGAAGGCCCGGCCATGGTCGCGGGTGCCTGTGCCGACCCCACCACCGGACGAGCGGTCACCGGTGCGCGCCCTTTGGCGATCAGTTCCAACAGGGCTGGCGCGTTCTTATCTCGCCGCATGGCACGGGATTATCGGCTGTCAGGGGGCGAAGGGCAAACAATCGGTTGGGCGTCTCCACTGGCGCGGTCGCGCTCTACGCCGCCGGCCGCCGCGCGATCGCCGTCGGGAGGACCGCCCGGATCGCCTTGAGCAACTCGAGAGGATCGATGGGCTTGCTGGTATAGGCGTCCATGCCCGCGTCGAGGCATCGCACGCGGTCGCCCTTCATCGCGTTGGCGGTCAGCGCCACGATCGGGGTTCGCTTCGGGCGATGCCCTTCGGATTCCAGTCGGCGGATCTCTCGTGCGGCGCCGAAGCCGTCCATCACCGGCATCTGGCAGTCCATGAGGATCACGTCGAAGCCTCCCGAGCGAGCCCGTTCGACGGCTTGGGCCCCATCGACCACCACTTCGCAGATGAAGCCGAGGCGATTGAGAATCTCTCGGGCGACAATCTGGTTGATCTCATTGTCCTCGGCGACGAGGACGCGCACTCCCGCGTTGCTCGGCGCGTCGGCCGACACGTCATCCACCGCGGCGAGCGCGGGCGTGTGAACAATCGCCGAGGGGTGTTCTTGCGCGGCGGCGATGGCGTCCATGATCGCGTCGAAGAGCCGAGACTGGCGAACGGGCTTGGTGAGGTGGCCCGCGAAGCCCATTTTGCGCAGCCTCTCCGGTTCGACATGCGCGTCCATGGAGAGAAGAATCATCAGGACGGTCTCGTTGATGCCGACGCGGGACTGGATGCGGGTGGCCAGTTCGAGGCCGTCCATGTCCGGCAACTGATGCTCCACGATCGCAACGCGGAACGGCCTGGCGCGCGACGCCGCTTCTTCGAGCAGGCCGATCGCGGCCTCGCCGTCGGCGGCCGCGGCGGCGTCCATCCCCCAACTCGCGATCTGCTCGCGGAGCACGTCGCGGTGCGCATCGTTGCCATCAACCGCGAGGATGCGGAGTGTCCTGGGGTCCAGCCGATCGGTTTCTTTGGTGAGGACAGGCCGGGCCGCCACCTCGAAATCGGCGGTGAACCAGAACGTCGAGCCCTTCCCCGGCTCGCTCTCCACCCCGATCGTTCCGCCCAACAACTCGGCCAGTTGCTTCGAGATCACCAGCCCCAGACCCGTTCCGCCGTAGACCCTTGTCGTCGATGCGTCGGCCTGAGAAAAGGACCTGAAGAGCCGGTCGATCCGGTCGTGTGTGATGCCGATGCCCGTGTCCGTGACGGTGAAGCGAAGGGTCGCGCGCCGGTCGGCGCGGGCAACCCGTGTCACGCGCACGAGCACCATGCCGCGCTCCGTGAACTTGACGGCGTTGTTGACGAGGTTAATGAGAACTTGTCGCACGCGGTCGCCGTCGCCCAGCACTCGGATCGGAACGCTCGGGTGGATGACGCACGCCATCTCCACGCCCTTCTCCGCGGCCTTGTGGGAGAGCATCTGGATAACGTCTTCGACGGCGCTGTGCAGGTCGAACTCCGAGAGAACGAGTTCCAGTTTGCCCGCCTCGATCTTCGAGAAATCGAGGATGTCGTTGATGACGGTCGTCAGCGACTCGGCGGAGGACTTGGCCAGCCCGGCGTAGCGCCGTTGCTGCGCGCTCAGGTTTGTTCCAAGGAGCAGGTCCGTCATGCCGATCACGCCGTTGAGGGGGGTGCGGATCTCGTGGCTCATGTGCGCGAGGAACTCGCCTTTGGCGCGGCTCGCGGCCTCGGCGGCCGACTTCGCGTCTCGGAGTGCCTGCTCGGCGCGCCGGCGTTCGGTGATGTCCTCTGAGATTCCGAGCAGGTATCGGGGCATCCCGTGCTCGTCGAGCATCGGTATTTTCTGAGTATGGAGAACCCGTCGGCCCCGCTCGGGGGTGGTCATCGGTTCCTCGGCGATGTCAACCGGGGTTCCCCCGGCAAGAGCCGCGCGGTCGGCGGCGATGTGTCGCTCGGCCTGTTCGGCGGGGAACACTTCCGAATCCGTGTAGCCCAGCAGACTCTCCCGCGTCAGCCCCGTCATCCTCTCGCCCGCGCGATTGAAGAGGATGAATCGGAGGTTCTCCGCGTCCTTGATGAAGACCATGTGGGGGATATTCTCGATCACCGCGTCGAGGAAGGCGCGCGATCGCTTGAGTTCGGACTCGCTCTGCTTCTGGTCGTGGATGTCGGTGCAGGTGCCGATCCATTGCAGGATGCTGCCTTCCGTGTCGCGTCGCGGAACGCCGCGGCAGAGGTGCCAGCGGAACGATCCATCGGCGGCGCGCCGGAAGCGGTACTGCCCCTCGAAGTCCGCGCCGCTCTCGAGCGCGTGCGTCCATTCCTCGACGCATCGGGAGAGGTCGTCCGGGTGGATGACCGGCTTCCAGCCCCAGTCCTTGGCCTCCTCGAAGGTCATGCCGGTGTACTCGTGCCAGCGCGAGTTGTAGGAGTCGATGCCGCCGTCGGGCCGGGCTGTCCAGGTGATCTGGGGCAGCGTGTCGGCGAGGAATCGGAGGCGTTGCTCGCTGTCCGATCGAGCGCGCTCGGCTTCGAGGCGATGGGCGATATCGCGTCGCACCATCCAGCCCGCGATCCCGACGAGCAGGATTCCCAGCACGCTGCCGACCGCGATGATCGCGACGGTGGCCCTGGCCCCGGTGCGCTTGGCATCGTTCCTCGAGCCGAGGGTCCTCTCTTCCTCGCGGGTCATGTCATCGATCAACCCGCGGACACCGTCCATCACCCGCTTGCCCCCGCCGTCCAGGATGCTCCGTCGGGCGCCGTCGAACCCGCTCGTTCGGCGCTCCTCAACGACCGTGTGTACGAGGTCGATTCGCTTCAAGATTAAAGCGGCCAGTTGATCCATGCGCTCGATCTGAGCCGCATCTTCGCGCAGCCGCGCACGAAGTTCCGGCACGATGCGCGCGATGGCGGCGTCCG
>JAGVLZ010000409.1 GCA_020054055.1 Phycisphaerales bacterium | reverse complement strand
GGGGGACGCCTTGGGCGAATGGCGCGAAGGAATCGCGGCCTCGCGCGGCTCGGTCTGGACCGAGGCGGACTATGAGGTCGCGCCCGCCGAGCGGGGTCGATCGGTCTATATCTCGGTGATGAAGCCGGCGGAAGCGGCGCTGGTCGGCATTGACGACTTGCGGTTCGTCACGGTGGCGCCCGCCTGTCCCTGCCCCGGCGATGCGAACGGAAGTCTGATGGTGGACTTCGCCGATATCACGGCGGTGCTGAGCCAGTGGGGCGCTTCGTACCCAGGCCCGCCCGGAACGACCGGGCCGGGGGATGCGGACTGCGACGGCTCGGTGAACTTCGCGGATATCACCCGCGTCCTCGGCTCGTGGGGCGCTTCGTGCGAATGACGATGCGAACCGATCGGCCGACCACGCGTGTTGTCTCCCCGACCGATAAGGATCACGCGTGACGAACCCCGCCTCCAGAGTGTTGATCTCGCGCCTCCTGCTGATGCGGGTGCGGGTGGGCGTTGCGCGGGGGCAGGAGGTGCGCATTCCGGTCGGTGCGTGCGAGCGCCACCAAGCGTGCGAACACGGGCAGGACCACAATCATGGATGGAGCGCAAGGGAGAGGGGTAGAAGGGGGAGCACGGTCGAGCGGAGGCACCGCTCGACCGTGGCACCCGTTGATTGTTCAATGTCCAATGAGGTGGGAGTCGATCGGCACCGTGCCTTCTCTCATCCGCTTGTACCACCGGGCGCTCGACCATTCCCAATCCTCGGGCTGCGCGCACAGCCCTCGTTTCACCGGGTTCCAGTGTATGTAACGCAGTTTCTCGAAGAGTTCGCTCGTGATGTTCCGGTCGTACCCGCCTCCCGCCTGCCAGAACCGGGCAACGCCGGTCGCGTCGGTCAGGCGTCCGATCATCGATGGTTCACCGGCGCGCCACCGGGCGAGCGCCGAGCGCGACAGCGGCGCCTTGATGGCGTTGAGAATGCGGGGGACCGGCGCTTCGGGCAATCGCGGCACGATCAGCAGATGCGCGTGCTCCGGCATGACGACCCAGCCGAGGAGGGCGAATCCTAATCGTTCGCGGGCGCGTGCGAGGCATCGCGCGAAGTTGTCCTTGAGCGAAGTGTCATTAAAGAGCGGCAGGCGGCGGTAGGTCGAGAACGTCAGGAACCGCGCCTGATTCTCGATTTCGTAGCGCTTCCGGGTCTTTCGGATGGGGCGATCCACAACTCAAGAGTACGAAACGGGTGCCACGGTTCAACTGTCCTCAGTTGGACCGTGTCTTCGGGACGGAGAAGAGGTAGAAGGAGTAGAGGGGGTAGCACGGTCGAGCGGAGGAACCGCTCGACCGTGGCACCCGAGGAATGGAACTTCCCCGACCGTGCCACCCGCCGAGTCTTTCGGATCGGTTGATCCACGAACCCAGAATACACGGGTGCCACGGTCCAACTGTCCTCAGTTGGACCGTGTCTTCGGAACGGAGAAGTCGTAGAGGGAGTAGAGGGGGCAGCACGGTCGAACGGAGGAACCGCTCGACCGTGGCACCCCTTGAAGGAGGACATTCTGTTAAGGGGTGCCACGGTCCAACTGTCTTCAGTTGGACCGTGTCTTGGGAACGGAGAAGAAGTAGAGGTGGTAAAAGGGGTAGCACGGTCGAACGGAGGAACCGTTCGACCGTGGCACCCGTTGAAGGACGATTCAGGCGCAGACCGTGCCACCCGCCTTCCGAGTCTTTCGGATGGGATGATCCACTCGTTCAGAATACACGGGGTGCCACGGTCCAACGGTCCTCCGTTGGACCGTGTCTTCGTGATGGAGAACAGAGGTAGAGGGGGTAGAAGGGGTAGCACGGTCGAGCGGAGGAACCGCTCGACCGTGGCACCCGAGGAATGCAACTTCCCCGACCGTGCCACCCGGCGGTCATCGGAGCCGAAGGAAGTTCTCGACCTCGACTCGCTGTGGACGGTACTCCTCGCCGGGAAGGTATGCCTTGTCAAACACTCTAATGGGGTTATTCGCGAGGACCGTGTTGTAAGCAATCGTTCCCCCGCCAACCTGCTCCGTCGTCGAAGTGACAGCAGCGACGTATCGCACCTCGTGAGACTTGATGAAGCCCTGCATGAAATCCGAATCCTTTTTCTCAACGTTTGTGAAGATGCTCCAGACATGCAACGTCTTGCCATCATTGCTTGCTGTGCAATAAAGATCGCCCAGCATCGCGTGTGTGTCCTTCGAGCGATTGTCCGTCGCCGGATTCTGTCCAAAGGAGCGAATGCTCACGAAGGCAGCAATAAGAAGACAAACAACGAATGGGCCAAACCATGTACGATTATGCATGGGGTTCTCCTTGAAGGCTCCACTTTACCTCTCCCCCCACCGTCACCGCAACCCTCTTCTCCACGTTGCCGCTGGCGATTTTGTCGAAGCCTGAGCCGAGTTCGCCGAGGGGGTCTGGTGGGACGATGTCCACCTTCTTCTCGCCGAGCTTGGCTTCGCCGCGCATGACTTTGGCCTGGAACTCGCGGCATTCGTTCAGGAGGCGGTCGAGGATCTCGGGTTCGGGGACGTTGGCGACTTTTTCGCCCTGGACGTAGATGATGCCGCGGCGGTCGCCGGCGAAGATGGCGACGTCGGCGCCCTCGGCCTCGCCCGGGCCGTTGACGATGCAGCCCATGACCGCGACCTTGATCGGGACTGTGATCTCGGCGGCGAGGGCCTTGCGGACGTCCTGCACGAGGGTGAAGAGATCGACTTGGATGCGGCCGCAGGTGGGGCAGGCGATGAGGTCGACGCCCTTGCGCTCGCGGAGGCCGAGGGACCAGAGGAGTTCGAGGCCGTCCTCGACTTCGTAGATGGGGTCGTTGGCGTAGGAGATGCGGATGGTGTCGCCGACGCCGTTGCACATGAGTGCGGAGAGGGCCGCGATGGAGCGGATGCACCCCGTCTCCTTCGGCCCCGCGTGGGTGACGCCGAGGTGAAGAGGCTCGTCGAAGCGCTCGGAGATGGCGGAGTAGATATCGAAGACGAAGGCGGCGTCCATCGACTTGGCGCTGATGGCGATGTCGTAGAAGTCCTGCTCGTAGAAGATGTCGAGGTATTCCTCGAGTTTGGCGATCATGAGGGCCATCAGGTGCCCCTGCTTGTGCTGAGCGAAGAACTTGCCGAGCTCTTCCTTGCGTTTTTGTTTGTCGCGGCGCTCGATGATGGAGCCTTCGTTGACGCCGACGCGGATGGGTAGCCCCTTCGCCTTGCACGCCTGGATGACGTCGATGACCTGCGCGCGGTCGGTGATATTGCCGGGGTTCAGCCTGATCTTGTGGACGCCCGCTTCGACGGCCTCGAGGGCGCGCTGGAAGTGGAAGTGAACGTCGGCGACGATCGGGACGCGGACCTGCGGGATGATCTCGCGGAGGGCGTCGGTGTCTTTCTTTTCGGGGACGGCGACGCGGACGATGTCGGCGCCGGCGGCGGCCATGCGGTTGATCTCGGCGACGCACTTATCGATGTCGTGGGTGTAGCCCGCGGTCATGGTCTGGACGGAGACCGGGGCGGGGAGGGTGGGGATGCCGGGGGCGGGGAGCCAAGGCTTAGGAGAAGAAGAAGTAGAAGGTGTAGACACGGGTTGCAAACCCGTGCCACTGGAAGAGGAGGTAGAGGGGGTAGACACGGGTTGCAAACCCGTGCCACTAGAGGGGGTAGAAAGAGAAGTGGAACCTTTGCGCGGCAGGCCGCCGCCGATCTGGACGATGCCGACGCGGGAGTCACCGACGAAGATGGGACGGGTGGGACGGCGGGGTTTCATTCGGGGATATGGTAGCGGGCGGAGTCGTCACGAAGTCGGTCGGTTCGCAAAGCGCAGGGCACGGAAGCCGAAGCCGCTGAGGAGCGAGAAGGCCGCCATGCCGAGGGCGAAGGATGCGCCGATGAACGCGATGGCGGCGGTGGTGCCGGAGATTCCCAGGGGCGACATCGCCTGCGAGAGGCGCGTGGGGCCGATGTGCTGAAGGACCTGCGATGAGGTCGCGACGCCCGCGCCGGAGAGGAGCCACGCGTACGATGCGTGGCCCATGATGGCGGATTCGTAGGGGCGTGCGCGTGCCCAGCCGTTGCGCCGAACGAACAGCCGGACCCCGATCATCTCGACGATCGTGAGGAAGATCACGAGCGTGTAGAAGCATGCGCAGAAGGCGATCACATAGCCGACGCGGGGATTCCATTGCGGGCCGGGGATGAGCGCGAGTGTGCCGAGGAGCGAGGCGACGAGTGAGTTCGTCATCAGCAGCAGCGAGGACTGCGACTTCTCTGGCCGGGCGTCCGGCCAAACGGTGCTCGGTCGGCGGAGCATGCGCCATCCGGTCGCGGCCCAGGCATGTAGGTTTGTTTCGCGTTGCCAAGGGGAGCCGGGGCGATGGCTTGGATGGGAGTGTGCGATAGAACGGCCGCACTCGGGGCAGGCGCGGGATGGGTCGATGTCCTTGAGCGGGTAGCCGCAGGATTCGCAGAGGAGTTGGTGGGTTGCGGCGCTCATTTGTGGTTGGGGGCGTGCCGATGGAGTTCAGGTATTGTGCCACCGTTTCACATGCTGATGGGAATCGGTGCGCCCGGGTGGAGCGAAGACGCGAATCCGCCGCGGACGGCGGATCGGTGGCACGAGGGGTGAATGTGGGATCGATGCGGGTCCAACTCATCGCGACGAGCAACGGGTTGTACCCGCAGGCGGTGGAGTTGCGCGAGCGCGTCCTCTTGAAGCCGATCGGGTACACGGCGGCGAAGTTCGCCAGCGAGTACCCCGAGGTCGAGCAAAAGGGGGAGCACTTTGTCGCGGTGATCGATCATCCGTCGGGCCGGCGCGTGGTGGGGACGGTGTGCCTGCTGCCGAACTACCCGGAGCGCGGAATAGGCAAACTCACGCAGATGGTGGTGGATGAGCAGCGCCAGCGCGAAGGGCTGGGGCGGGAACTGGTGGCGAATCTGGAGCGGCGAGCATTCGGCGAGTTGGGGCTTCAAGCCCTTTTCTGTCACGCTCAGGAGGCGGCGGCAGGGTTTTACCGCAAAATGGGCTGGGAAGTGGCTGGGGAAGCGTTTACCGAGGCCGGGATCAGGCATTACCGGATGGAGTTCCGCCCTACCTGAAAGATGCGGGGTGAGGGGACTTGCCTTGGCCGCACCGGGGTGCGGATACTTAGGCGGCTTCTGATTCGGCTGGACCTCTCGTGGTGTCCGGGGACGGAACCTGAGCATGCTCGCACACATCCGATCGCTCTTTGCCGAGAAACGCCTCCGCTGCACCTCGCAGCGCACCGATGTTTTCGCGGCCCTCACGAGCACCAAGGCACACCCGACCGCCGAGCAACTGCACAGAATGGTGCAGGAACGCAGCCCGGGAACCAGCCTCGCAACGGTCTACAACACGCTCGATGCGCTGTGTGAATCGGGGCTCGCGCGTCGGGTTCCCACGGCGGGGGGGGTTGCCCGTTTCGACGCCGACACGTCCGACCATCTGCACGCGGTCACGGCCGACGATGAGGTGATGGACGTGCCAACGGACCTATGCAACGAGGTGCTTTGTTCCATGCCGGCCGGTCTGAGGCAGAGGCTTGAGAGCCGACTGGGGACGCCGGTCCGTCACCTGAGCATCCAGTTCAGCGATGGCCCCGTCGAATAGTCGCGGAACCGCCGGGGGGCTGCCTAAAACCGAACAAAGTTGCCCCATCCTCCCAGATGGGGGTTGTGCTGAGGCCGTTATTGGTGCAGAATGAAGGAAATGTTAGGCCGGGCCGATAGGAACCCATACGGCCCGTGTGTTTTCTGTGCGTGATTTGGGGCTGTTCCAAACCTTGCCGCGCCTGGATGCGCGGCTGAAGAGGAGGCCGACATGCACTCTGGCAAGGATCGCCGACGCCATCCACGTTTCGTACTCCCGTCGATGTACACGGAAGTGGAGGCACGAGCGCTCGATTCAGAGAACTTCGATTGGGAGGGGCACGCCTACGACATCTCCGTCGGCGGGATGCGGTTTGAGTTGGACCGGGCGATCGAGCCCGGGACTCAGATCGCGATGCGCCTGCAACTGCCCGGCGCGCAGCACCTGAAACTCACGGATCGTCGGCCGGTGTACGTCTTCGCGAACGTCGTCTGGGTGGAACAGGACGATGTCGAAGAGGGCGGGCCGGTGCGGATGGCGTGCGTATTCAGCCGGTTCGTGATGCCGGGGGATGAGGCGCGGCTGCGCGAGCGGCTCCGCAGCGGGCGCTACTCGATCGCGGCATAAGGACGGGCTCGGGGCCTGAGCGCGTGCGGGCTTGAGCGCGCTCACCAGGTGGGCCAGTGGTCCATGCGCGCGACGGCGTCGTCAACGGCGTCGATCCCTTCGATCTCGCGTGTCGCGAGCGCGCGGTAGAGCGGGTCGCGCGCCGCGAAGACGGATTCGACCTCGTCGAGCGGGTGCGCGCC
>JAGVLZ010000118.1 GCA_020054055.1 Phycisphaerales bacterium | reverse complement strand
TGAGTCTTATGTAAAACTGAACCATGAAGCAAAGACCGGATGGGGTTTGTATGGGTACTGACAACCTGAAGGCCCGACGGGCTCGAACGCTGAGTATCGTAACTGTTGGTCGAGCACCGTGCTTTTCACACTCTGCATTTGGGGCGAGGCGAGCGTTCCCCCTGTCGAGGGTCGCGTTGGCTTGATGAATCTCAACGTCCCACGTTTGACTGCGCGCCGCGGCATGGGGATGATCCGACCTGCCGGACAGGTGGCCGAGCGGCTGAAGGCGACGGTTTGCTAAACCGTTATACGGCTATTCGCTGTATCGCGGGTTCGAATCCCGCCCTGTCCGCTTTTTCAACTTCAAGCGAGCGCGGAAGCGAGCCGGGGCAGCCAGGCTCCCGCCGCCTCGCGGATCGAGTGTGTCACCCGGCCCGAAATCGGCGTCTCGTTCGGGTTCAACTCGACGGTCGTCCCGCCGCGTTGGATGGCGTGCTCGACGAAGCCCGCCGCGGGGAACACCACGCTGCTCGTGCCGATCGAAAAGAACACGTCGCCCGTCTCCATCGCCCCGCGCGCGACGTCGAGCGCGGAGGGTGACAACGCCTCGCCGAACCACACCACCGCGGGACGCAGCAGGCCGCGCGGATCGAAGGGCGATCTCGGCGGGAACTCAGCGAATGGATGGGCAGGCGGTTCGAGTTCGCGTCCGGTGCTTGTGCATCGCCAGACGTGGATCGAGCCGTGCAGTTCGTGAACGTTGCGGCTGCCGGCGCGATGGTGCAACCGATCGACGTTCTGCGTCAGCAGCGTGAACCGCGCGCCGCGATTCATCACGATGCGTTCGATCGCGGCGAGCGCGACGTGCCCGGCATTCGGCCGTGCATTCAACCCCTCCCGCCGCCGCCAGTCGTACCACCGCGTCACGAGTTCCGGGTCGCGCTCGAACGCCTCGGGCGTCGCGAGTTGCATGGGATCGTACTTCTCCCAGAGCGCATCGCGCGGCCCGCGAAAGGTCGAAAGCCCGCTCTCCGCGGAGATGCCGGCGCCGGTGACAACCACGATTTGCCGGGCACGCGCACAGGCATTCGCGATGGATGGGAGCGGATCACTATTCATTGTGGATCGCATTCTTTGCCGAGGTCCGCCGCGAGATGGCGCTGTTCAGCAAGCGGCTGACTTCACGCGACGCCGACCGTTCACTCTTTCGATTGTTATTCGAGCAAATGCCTTGGATTTCACTCATTTGGAGGTAGAATACAGCGGTGCGATCCGGCGCACGCATCAAGGGGTGACACCATCATGCGAACGCTCTTCTCCTTTGGTCTTGTGCTCACGCTCACCGTCGCGGCACACGCGCAATCGCTCAACATCGACTTCGGCAAGCCCTCCACTGCTCCTTCATCGTCCTATGCCGGTGCCGGGCGGACGGGAGTCTGGAGCACGATCGGCGTCATGCCGACATCCGTTCGCTTCCCGCTGGTCGATCGCGCCGGGAACGCGATCGCGGGTCAGGTCTACAACCTGGGCGGCTCCGCCATGCTCGAGTTCAACGACCCGGCCACCAGCGGGGACGACGAGCGCCTCATCGACGACATGTTCCTCTCGTTCAACAACCCCGCCGACCTGTGTCTCTTCTTCGAGAACCTGGCGCTCGGTGAGTACGAGGTGGTCATCTACGCGCTGACCCCGAACGACCCGGCGCTGATGTGCCGCGTGCGGGTGGACTTTGCCACCCCCGGCCCGGTCATGGTGGGCGGAGCGTGGCCCGGCGGGCACCAGGAGTTTGTCACCTTCGCACGCCACCGCGTCGCCGTCACCGACGGCCGCCTCGGCCTCCACTCGGGGCTCTTCAACGGGTTCATTCAGTCGGGGATCAACGGCCTGCAACTGCTGTACCGCGAACCCTGCGCGGGCGATGCCGACCGCAACTACGACGTGAACTTCGCCGACATCACCACGATCCTCAGCAACTTCGGCGACACCGGCCCGATCGGCGACGTCATCGGCGACGCGAACAACGACGGCGTGGTTGACTTCGCGGATGTCACCGCCGCGCTCGCCGCGTTCGGCTCGCTCTGCTGACTCCGTCGAAACTCCCCGGCTAGAATGACGGCGTGAACGGCCCCCCCACTCCCGCCCCCGGAATCGTCCCCGGAATCGTCCCCGGAACCGCTCCGATCACCCTCCGCACTCTGCGAAAGATGGCGAAGGAGCGAACCCCCTTCGCCTGCCTGACGTGCTACGACGCCATCACCGCGCGATGGCTCGAGCGAGGCGGCGTCCACGTCCTGCTCGTCGGGGACACGGCCGCGGAAATGGTCCTCGGATTCCCGAGCACCATCCACATGCCGCTCGACATCCTCATCGCGCTCACCGCCGGAGTGAAACGCGGCGCGCCGAGCACGCTGGTGATGGCCGACATGCCCTTCATGTCGTACCAGGCCTCGGAAGACCAGGCGCTCATCAACGCCGGACGCTTCATGACCGAGGGAATGGCCGACGTTGTGAAGATCGAGGCGGACGCTTCGTTTGCGCCGCTCGTCGCGCGCATGGCCCGGGCCGGCGTCCC
>JAGVLZ010000197.1 GCA_020054055.1 Phycisphaerales bacterium | reverse complement strand
GCCATCGCGCCGGGGGGCGGTTTCGACGAGGAACTCTTGAAGTCCATTGCCGGGTCCACCGGCGGGCGATACTGGCGTGCGACCGACGGCGAGGCCGTCCGCCGCGCCTACGCCGCCATCGACGACCTTGAGAAGACCGAGATTCAATCCGTCGAGTTCACCAACTACGAGGAGCGTTACCCGCCGTGGGCGCTCGCGGGCGGCGGGCTGATCGCCTCGGGACTCTTGCTCGGCGGGACGTGGCTTCGGCGCGGGCCTTGAGAGTTGCGGCATCTAAGGATTGAGTGATCCGATGAGATTCGAGGCGTACGAATGGCTGATGGGATTGTGGATCGTGCCGCTGCTCGCGGGCGTGGCGGTCTACGCGCTGGTGCGCCGCCGCGCTGCATCCCGGAGGTTCATCGCCGAATCGCTGCACGCGATGATGGGGGGCGGCATCAGCACGCCGCGGCAGGCTGTCCGCTCGCTGCTCATGCTGCTCGCGATCTCGCTGGTGGTGCTCGGGCTCGCGCGTCCGCAGTGGGGGCGCACCGAAAGTGAAGTCAAACGGCAGGGGCGCGATGTCTGCTTCCTGATCGACGTCTCGAAGAGCATGCTCGCGGAGGACCTCGCCCCGAACCGCCTCGAGCGTGCCAAACTCTGGGTGCAGGACGTGCTGACGGCTGCGCGGGGCGACCGCATCGCCCTGGTCGCCTTCGCGGGCGAAGCCGTGGTGAAGGGTCCGCTCACACACGACTACGGCTTTGTCGCGACGGCCCTCCGCGACCTCTCGATCGAGAGCGTCTCGCGGGGTGGAACGCTCATCGGCGACGGCATCCGCCTCTGTCTCGATGAAGTCTTCGACGAGGGCGACCCCAGTTTCAAGGACATCATCCTCATCACCGACGGCGAGGACCACGAGAGTTTCCCGGTCGAAGCCGCGAAGAAGGCGGGCGAGGCGGGGGTCCGCATCATCGCGATCGGCATCGGCGACGAGTCATCAGGAAGGCCGATCGAGGTGACCGACTCTCGCACGGGCCAGAAAACGGTCGTCAAGTACAAGGGCGAAGCGGTGGTGAGCCGGCTCGATTCCTCCACCCTTCGCGAGGTGACGGCCGCCTCGAAGGACGGCGTGTACTTCAACGTCGCGACGGGAACGATCGACCTCGATCAGGTGTATAAACGGCTGGTCCGCCAGGCCGAGCAGAAGGAACTGGAAACCACCCAGCAGGCGCGCTTCGAGGACCGATTCCAGGTCTTCATCGCGGGGGCGCTGGGGCTTTTGACGATTGCGTACCTGATGCGGGAGCGTGGAAGATGATAAACAAAGAGCCGCACGCACGGATGATACCGAGGGGCACAGATTCTGACGCAGAAGGACACGCCACGATGGGCGACCATCGGCCCGGCCGGCTTTACATGCCTTTCGCCCAGTTCTTGATTCTTTCTGCGTCTCTGTGCCTGTGCGGTTCATCTTCCGTCTTCGCCGAGTCCGCCCCGACGATCATCCGAAAGGGCAACGAGCAGTACCGCGCGGGCGAGTTCGCCGGGGCGCTCAAGACCTACGAGAGCGCGGCGAAGGCCGATCCGAAGTCGCTCGAAGCCCGGTTCAACCAGGGCGTCGCGGCGTACAAGGCAAACGACATCGAACTCGCCGAGAGGCTCTTCCGCGAAGTGGATTCGACCGGCGGCAACCCCGCTCTTGCTTCCGCCGCGCGATACAACCTAGGCGTTGTCGAAACCCAGCGGCTTCGGGCGGCGCCGCCGAGCGACCCTGAGAAGGCGCTCGAGTCGCTGAAGTCCGCAGCGTCGATGTTCCGGGGCTCGCTCGACCTCTCGCCGCGGGACGCCGACGCTGCCAGGAACCTCGAACTCACCCGTATGGCGATCAAGGATCTGCGCGAACAGATCGAACGCCAGAAAGAACTCCAGCGTCAGATGCAGGAGTTGAAGGATCAACTCAAGCAGAACCAGAAGGAGCAGGAGCAGGCATCGCAGCAGAATCAGGAGCGCTCCGCGGACCAGCAGAGCGATCAGGAGCAGAAGCAGGAAGCCCAGGAACAGCAGGAGCAGGTGAGCAAGCAGACTCAACAGGCCCAGAAGAAACTGAACGACCTGAAAAAGCAGATGGGGGAGGGCGACTCGGGCGAGCAGGAACAGAAAGCGCAAGAATCCGAGGAAGAGCAGGGCGACGACGAAACTCCCGAAGCCCAGCGCGTGGGCGAGGAACCCTCGCCACAGGAGAAACTTGAGAACGCGAGCGAGTCGCTCGAAGCGGCCCGCGACAAGCAGGAGCAGGCCCAGGAAAGGATCGAGCATGGGGACCTCTCCGGCGCGGAAAAGGAGCAGAAAGAGGCAGCCGGGAAGATCAAGAAAGCGCTCGAAGACCTCGCGGGCGAGCAAGGCGAGAATCAGGACCAGCAGGATCAGGAGCAGCCGCCCCAGCCCGACGAAGCGCCAGAGGCCCAGCCCGAAGAAGGCCAGCAGCAGGTGCAACCCCCACCCCCCGAACAGAAAGAAGGGGAGCCGATGGAGCAAAAGGAGGGCGAGGGGGAATCCTCGGCGGACGCCCGCCTCGGGCGCATCCTTGAGAAGGAGCGCAAGGACCGCGAGTTGAAGCAGCAGGTTCTCAAGAAGCAGCGGGCCCGCAACCGACCGGTAGATAAGGACTGGTGATGACCCGAAGTTGGGGATCCAGGCTGGTGATGATGAGCGTGCTGCTGTCGCTGCCGACGCTGGTGGCGGCGCGTCAACCGGGTGATATCAACGTCACAGCGGAGGTCAGCACGTCGCGCGTCTATGTGGGCGAAGCGTTCATTCTTCAGGTTCGGGTTGAGGGCGCTTCGTCCGCGGAGGTGCCCTCGGTGCCGCCAACCCCCGGCTTGGAAGCCCGGTTCAAGGGCGGCCAGGACGTCTCGCAACGATCGACGCTCATCGTCAACGGCCGGCGCGTGGATAAGTCCTTCACCGCCTACGTCATGCAGTTCGAGGTGGTCGCGACCACACCGGGCACGATCACGATTCCACCCTTTGATGTCCGCACCGACGGCAGAGTGTTCACCACCAACGCCGTGACCATCAGCGCCGTGCCCCCTCAGGAGGACAAGGATGTCCGCCTCCGCATTGAGGTGGACAACCCGAATCCCTACGTCGGCGAGCCGATCCGCCTCCGTCTGATGCTCGGCCTTGGGCGCGCCGCCGCCGACGCGGCCTTCGCCGTCCCGGGGGTTGAAGCCAGGTTCGACACGGTTGACGAATCGAGCGTCCTCCAACAACTCCAGAATCAGCCCCTGTTCGAGGTCCTCGGGGCCCAGGTGCCCGCGACGCAGGGCTCCTCGCGCTTCGACGGCGTGGAGATGACGACCTACACGGCGGAGCGTGTCCTTGTGCCGCGCGAATCCGGTCGCATCACCATCGGCCCCGCGACCGCGAGCGTGGACCTCATCGAGCGCAAGGCGATGTCGATCTTCGATCGCGACCAGACTCGGCGCGCCGTGGTGCCCTCGAATCCGCTCACGCTTGATGTCAAACCACTGCCGGTCGTGGGCAAGCCGGCGAACTTCAACGGCCTCATCGGCGGCTACCGCATCGCCGCCCGGGCCACACCCACCGAAGTCAATGTGGGCGATCCGATCACGGTGACCATTCGAGTCGAAGGGCCGCTCGCGGCCAGCGTGCCTGCCCCGGCGCTCGAGCGGCAGGCCAACCTCGTCGATCAGTTCCGTGTCGCCAGCGAGGCCGCACCGGGCACGACGGACGGCCGGTCGCGCATCTTTATTCGCGTTCTCCGCGCGCTGCGCGCCGATGTCGGCGAGATCCCGCCGATCGAGCTGCCGTACTTCGACACCAAGGCGGGCCGGTACGAGGTCGCGCGGAGCGAGGCGATCCCTGTGAAAGTCCGTCAGACGCGCGTCGTCACCGCGGCCGATGCCGAGGGAAACATCGGCGAGGGCGCCACCCCCTCGGGACTCGCGGTCGAGGAGCGCGCGGGGGGCCTCCGCTTCAACTTCGAGGGGCCGGACCTTCTGGTGAATCAGTCGTTTGATGTCGCGTTGGCGATGTCGTCGCCGATGGGGCTTGCCGCCGTCGCGGGGCCGCCGGTGATCTACGCGACGATCGCGGGGATCGCG
>JAGVLZ010000376.1 GCA_020054055.1 Phycisphaerales bacterium | reverse complement strand
CGGCGACCGCGGTGATGATCGTGCTGTCGAGGCCGCCCGAAAGGAGCGAGCAAAGGGGAACGTCGGAGCGGAGTTGGCGCGTGATGGAATCTTCGAGCGCGGCGCGGACCTGGTCAAGGGCTTCGTTGTGGTTGAGAGTGTGTGAAGTGCGCGGGCCGCGCCAGTACTCGACGAGGCGCGTGGGCGGCGGGCCATCGTTCCGCCCACCGGCCGAAAGATCGCATTGCAGCATGTGCCCCGGCGGCAGCGCGTGGATGCCCTGAAAGAGCGTCTCGCCGCCGAGCGTGGTTCGGATGGTAGTCAGGTAGGCGCTCACCATACGCGGATTGGGGGCGACGACGGCGTCGGGATGGCGCAGCAGCGGCGCGGGCTCGCTGGCGAACATGACTTCGCGCAGTCCCTTGAAGTAGTACAGCGGCTTCACGCCCAGCGGATCGCGGGCGAGCGTGAGAGTCTGGAGTTTCAAGTCGTGGAGGGCAAGAGCGAAGATGCCCCGAACGCGAGTGAGCGCATCAGTTCCCCATTGCTCGAAGGCGCGGAGGAGGGTCTCGGTGTCGCTCTGAGTTCGGAATCGAGCGCCGAGCGATGTGAGTTCGCGCCGCAGTTCGAGGTCGTTGTAGAGCTCGCCGTTATAGACGAGCGCAAAGCGCGGCCCGCCGGAAACGAGGTCGGGATCGGAAAGGAAGGGCTGCGCCGCGGCCGGCGATGGGTCGATGACGATGAGACGCCGGTGGGCCAGCGCGACATGGCGCGAACGCCACAGGCCCGCCGAGTCCGGGCCGCGGTGGGAAAGGAGATCGCGCAGGCGCGCGAGTTGTCGATCGTTGAGTGAGGGTGTTTCGCCCCCCCCACCCCCGCCCCCACCCCCGGAACCGGCCGCGATGCCAAGAATGCCGCACATGCTGGGGGATATCGGGTGTTTTGCCGCACGGGGTGCATGAGCGATGGGCCGGTTTTCGGGTCAGCCCGGGGGTACGAGCGCCGCCAACTCAGACCATTCGCAAGGGCGCGGCATCCGCAAGGCTGACGCGGGCGCCGAAGTCCTTGTTGATCCCGTTCAGCCGCATGGCAAGCACCGCCAAAAACCCCCGCTCCGTCTCCGTGTGCCCCGCGAGGATCACCGCGCACCCCCGCTCAACCGCGCCCAGCACCTCGTGATGCTTCATCTCTCCGGTAACGAAACACTCGGCCCCCGCATCGATCGCCGCATCGAGCAGCCCCGCCCCCGACCCCGGAACCGCCGCGACACGCGTGACCATACGAGCCCCGCGCGCAAGCAAGGGGGCGCTCGGCAACGCCACGAATACCCCCGCCACACCGAGCCGTGACTTCAATCTCTCCGCAATCGCTTCAACACTCTCCGCTGAACCAAGCGTCACGATCCGCCCCGAGCCGCTCCCCCGCCGCGGCTTGGGCACCAGCGCATACACATCGAACGCCGGCTCTTCATACGGATGCGCCCCGCGCAGCGCCCCGACCACCGCCGCAAGCACCCCCCCGCCGCACACCATCTCAAGCCGCACCTCTTCCACCGATTCCATCCGCCCGCGCTCCCCCACCGCCGGATTCGACGAAGCATCACCCCGGAATGTCCCCCGCCCCTCGACGCCGAACGAGCACACGTCGTAATGGCCGATCACCCCAGCCCCCGCGCTCGCCATCGCCCCGCGCACGCGCTCAACCGCCTCCCTCGGCACAAACGTCACCACCTTGTGCGTCTCGTTCCCATCTCCTGCAGAGCCCGACGCGCAAGCGAGGGGCTTCGCGCCCAACACCGACCCATCCCTCTCTTGCGCGTCGGGCTCGGTTGAACACGCCTGCGCGATGAGCCAATCGGTGACGCCGCCCGGCACCGCGTCGAGCGCCGTGTGAGGCGAATAGATCGCGAGCCCGCGCTCAATCAGCCGCAACAGCAGCGCGCCATGCCCGCTCTCCGCGGTCAGCCGCTTGAAAGGCCGAAAGATCGGCGGGTGATACGCCACGATCGCCCCCGCGTTCATCGCGATGGCTTCCTCGGCGACCGCCGTGTCCAGATCGATCGTCAGCAACACCGGCCCGCTCAGCGGCCTCAACGCATCGCCGACCAGCAGACCCACATTGTCCCACTCCTCCGCCAACTGAAGCGGGGCGATGGTCAGCATCGCGGCGGAAAGATCGGAAACAAGCATGGGGCGATGATACGACCCACTCAGCGAACCCCGACCGTAAGGGAGGGGCCCGGCAATCGGGTGGACGCTCAAACGCCCACCCCTGCCGCCGTGCCCACCGTCCCATTCAAGTTATCGTCCCGCCTCAGCCGAACCGCCCAAGACCAGCCCCTCCCTCTCGGTCGGGGTTCGTTGAGGTAAAACTTCGCCATGAACCAAATCTCCACCATCGCCTCACCCCTCCTCGGCGTCTCGAAAGACTCCGCCGACTTCATGCTCAAACTCGTCGGCGTCCTCGGCTTCGCCGCACTCACGGGCCTCGCCGCTCAGATCGCCGTCCCCCTCCCCGGCACCCCCGTGCCCATGACCCTGCAAACCCTCGCCGTCACCCTCGCCGCCTTCACACTCGGCTCGCGCCTCGGCGTCGTCAGCATGCTCATTTACCTCGCCGCCGCCGCGGCCGGACTCCCCATGCTCTCCAACGGCGGCGCTGGACTCACCGAAATCATGGGCGCGACCGGCGGCTACCTCCTCGGCTTCGTCCTCTCGCAACCCGTCATGGCCATCAGCGCACGCAACGGCAAGGCCTTTGGCGGCGCGAAGGGACTCCTCGCCTCCCTCGTCCTCGGCAGTGCAGTCATCCTCGCCTGCGGCGTGCTCTGGCAGATGCTCTGGCTCAAGTGGGACTTCGCAACCGCACTCGAAAAGGGTGTCTGGCCCTTCCTCCCCGGTGATGTGGTGAAGTCCGCCGCGGCCTTCGTCCTCGGCTTCGGGTTGGTGCCGTGGGCGTGCAAGCGCGGGTGGTGAAGGCGGCTAAGCGCCGAACAGACTTCGCTGCCCGGATTCATCGACTGCTCGTGCTTTGCTCCAGAAATCAAGGCCCCTCGCGCTTCGGCTGGCATAGACGAGCGTATAGATGTCACGATCTTGGTCGTTCGCAATGCGTTCTGAGTCAAAGTGCGAGTACCCCAATCCCTTCAATCGCTCCATGTAACGCGTTCGAAGGCGCTCGGCTTGGTTGCCGCTTGAGGCTGAAGCCAGGGTATTCCTCCAACCCGGCTCGCCCATGAAACGATCGAGGTTGGAATCTGGATTGTCAAAGTAGTACTTGGCCCAGTTGCGCAACGCATCCATGTTATCGGCAAGCAGGATGATCAGATCTGATCTGACATCGGATACGGCTCGGATGGTTTCCCAATCCAGATGAAGTCCGAAAGGGTCGGCGAATGTGACGCACAGTGCATCGCGCGACGGCACGTCTTTCAGCACCTCGTTGATGACGGCGTTGGCATCGCCGCGAACGGAATGGACCGCGGTGTTTGCTGACTGCGAGTTGACCCGTTTCGCAAGCGCGTCGAAGCAAGTGCTGTCCTGCTCGCAAAGGTGAATCCCGGAGAATGAGTCGAGGACGTTCGCCGCAAGTGCCGGGCTCCCTGCGACAACCTCATTGGTCCCACGAATTCGAGCAAATCCCGCTCCGGAAAACAGATCGATGTAGTGACGCCGAGGCCATTTTATCTTCATTCCGGTGCTGAATAGATGAAGGTAGCGGCTGAGGAAGTGGTACTTGCGCTTCGCCCACCGGCCTACGTCAGGAATCAGCAGCCCGTCATCTCGAGGTTCGATTCGCATAAATCCTCCTGCGTCGGAATCTTGTCCCAGGTTTTACCGAGCAGTTTCCGCCCCGCCTTCTTCTTCTGCACCCCTCCCCACTGCTTGAAGAAGAACGCCGCCCCCTTCTCTTCGCACTGCTCTTTAATCTGTAACACCCACTCTTCGGACATCGGCCGCGCGCCGGGGCCGGACTCGCCGCCCACGATGACCCACTGAATGTTTTTCAGCGGCAGCCGCGGCAACGGTCCCAGCAACGGCTCGCACGAAAGAAACCGCACCCCGGCCTGTTTGATCTGTTGCAGCACGCGCACGCGCGGGATGTACCGCTCGTTCTCGACGCTCGCACCCATCCAGATGTTTGGCCGCCAAGGCAGTTCAGCCGCCATGTCGAGCGCACGCTCCGGCCGCTTCGTCAAAACCTGAAACGTGTGCTGCGGGCACTCGGCCATCACACGAAACACCCGATGCACAAACGCATCGGGCACCGCCTCGTGGAACAGGTCGCTCATCGAGTTGACAAAGATCACCCGCCCCAGCCGCCACGATCGAGGCAGGTCGAGCGCGTCTTCGTCAAGATTAATGTTCCCGGAGAAAACGGGGCGGCCATCGCGTGCCCGCTTGGCCGTGCCTCGGTATTTCTTGCCGGTCCCATTCGGCATCGTCTGGAGCCGCAACGCCATCCGCGCCGCGTAACAGTTCAGGCATCCCGGCGAGATCGGCGTGCATCCCGCCACCGGGTTCCACGTCGCCTGCGTCCACTCGATGGATGATCCAAGTGCCATGAGTAAGCCTCCTAACAGACTACAAACCGTCCCCGCTTGAATCAAGCGGATTCCGCAACAACCGTGCCGCTGGGCATCTTTATCTCGTTGAGCAACGAGGCGGCTTTCCGCTATTCTCTCCCTCCCCGCCGCCCACCCCACCGGGGGACGCGGCCGCTCGCATCCCCACATCTTCGATCTCGGAGTCCCCTTCATGGCCACCGCAGGCGTTGTCACCCAGGTCATCGGTTCCACCTTCGACGCTCAGTTCCCGGATGATCAACTCCCGGACATCTACAACGCCGTGAGCGTCGACGCCGAAACTCGCGTCGGCCGCCTTAACCTCACCGGCGAAGTCCAGAAGCACATGGGAGGCGGACGCGTCCGCTGCGTCGCACTCGGCTCGACCGACGGCCTCAGCCGCGGCATGAAGTGCCAGGACCTCGGCGGCCCCGTCAAAGTCCCGGTCGGCGAGAAAGTCCTCGGCCGCGTCTTCAACCTCCTCGGCCATCCGATCGACAAAGGCCCACCCGTCCAGGCCGAACGCTACCGCGCCATCCACCAGCCCGCACCCGAGTTCAACACCCTGAACCCACGGACCGAGATCCTCGTCACGGGCATCAAGGTCATCGACATGCTCTGCCCCTTCGTCCGAGGCGGCAAGATCGGCCTCTTCGGCGGCGCGGGCGTCGGCAAGACCGTCGTCATCCAGGAAATGATCGCACGCGTCGCGCGAGAGTTCGGCGGCTACTCCGTCTTCTGCGGCGTGGGCGAGCGCACCCGCGAGGGCAACGACCTCTGGCGCGAAATGAAAGAGGCCGAGTACACCGACGACAAGGGAAACAAGGCCCACGTCCTCGACAAGGTCGCCATGGTCTTCGGCCAGATGAACGAGCCGCCGGGAGCGCGCCTCCGCGTCGGCCTCTCGGGACTCGCCATGGCGGAAGATTTCCGCGACGAGTCCGGCAAGGAAACCCTGATCTTCGTCGACAACGTCTTCCGCTTCACTCAGGCCGGTTCGGAAGTCTCCGCGCTCCTCGGCCGTATGCCCAGCGCCGTCGGATACCAGCCCACCCTCAGCACCGAGATGGGCGAGATGCAGGAACGCATCACCTCAACGGACAAGGGCGCCATCACCTCGGTACAGGCGATCTACGTCCCCGCGGACGACCTCACCGACCCCGCACCCGCCACCACCTTCAGCCACCTCGACGCCTTCATCGTCCTCAGCCGCGGCATCGCGGAAAAGGGCATCTACCCCGCCGTCGATCCGCTCGCCTCGACGAGCCGCATCCTCGATCCGCAGATCCTGGGCGAGCGTCACTATCGCGTCTCGCGCAAGGTGCAGGTCATCCTCCAGCGCTACAAGGAACTCCAGGACATCATCGCCATCCTCGGCGTCGATGAACTCTCCGAAGAAGACAAAAAGGCCGTGGGCCGCGCCCGCAAGATCGAGCGATTCCTCTCGCAGCCCTTCTTCGTCGCGGAGCAGTTCACCGGCTTCCCAGGCATCTACACCAAGTTGGACGACACCATCGACTCCTTCGAGCGCCTCTGCAACGGCGAGGGCGACGACCTCCCCGAGTCGGCCTTCATGTACGTCGGCACGCTGGACGACGCCCACAAGAAGGCGGAGAAGATGGCCAAGGGCTGAGCCCGCGGGTCATCATCAACCATGGCTCATCACGCAGGCCCGCGCGTTCAAACAGCGGGCTTGTTTCTTTTCTGCATCACGGCTCCTCCCCCGCCGCCGCGATCTTCATCGCCTCTTCCCCCGCATCGCGGAGCCACTTTCTCTCCAACTTCGCCACGTCGCCGAACCGCGCCCGGAAGAGTTCCCCCTGCCGCCTCGGCGAGATCATCCCCGCCGGCTCGCGCGCGATGTCCGTATACAGCCCCGCCAGCGCCCCGCGCTCGTGACGGTGCAGCCACCGATAGAGAGCGTGCGCCTGCGCGTACATCACGCG
>JAGVLZ010000031.1 GCA_020054055.1 Phycisphaerales bacterium | reverse complement strand
TGGCCACCCTCCGCCTGGTGCAAGATGACTTCCACGGCGACTGGAACTACACCATCAAACCGCGCACAACGTAGCACTTATTTGCTGACGCGCCCTAAGACACACGCCGACTCGCTCGACCTCGACCCGTCCATCCGACGCCGCTTTGCCGAGCAGTTGCTGCTTGCCCTCAGGTCGCTTCTACCGGATGAGCACTGGTCCGACCTGGCGATCAACTGGCTGAGCACGGGCCAGATCGGGCTCGGTGGATCTCGCCGGAAACATTGGTCGCTCAGGCCCGGTCGGTCCGTGGAGCGAGCCGTGCTGTCAATCGGCGCATCACTCGAGTACGAAACCGACTATGTGCTCCGGAGCGACGCCGATCAACTTCAGAACATGCTCAACGATCCGCGCTGCGCCCCTGTCCGGCGGTACTTGCTGATGGTCGCAACGTCGGCGGGGCGGACTCGCCGAAGAGACCGCACCAACCTGCTCGATCTCAATCGACTTCCCGAGAGCGGGCCCGCCCATTCTGCCGGTGAACAACTCGAACTCAGAGAGATCGTCAATAAGTACGTCCGTTCGCTCGATGACCGCGAACAACAGATGCTCAGATGGTGCGTGGTTGAGGGACGCTCTCCGGCCGCACTTGCCCGCCGTCTCGGCATCTCAAGGCGAACGGTGGATCGACACCTGCGGATTCTGCTGAGCAAACTTCGCGAGATGTATGACCGCTGACGACTGGCCAGCGCATCAGCCCGAAGTCGACGGGCCGTAGAGCACATTCATGTAGAACACCACGTACCCGCTCTCCCGCCCAGAGTCCTTCGGGCGAACGAACCAAATGTCCACCTTAACGTGGTCGCTGCTGCCGGCATCCCACGCCACATCCTGCTCGATGCTGACTTGGTGGACATCGTCTACGGCGTGTTCATCGCGAACTTCCGTAGCATCGCTGAACCGATCATCGGCATCGGGCACGCCGACACCGGCAAGAGTTTCAAGAAACTTCAAGTGCTCGGCGAACGTGTGTCGCCTCGGCTTGTGTAGGAGTTCGCCCTTGCACAGCCGCCGCAGGATCGAGTCCACATGCTGTTGAATCGGCGGAGCCGTTCAGGCCAGCCTGTTGCGCTGGCGCGCGGCCTGCTTGTCGAACTTGCAGATGCCGCTCATGGGATCCTCCGGAAATACCTTGCGTAACACGGCGGACAGCCCGACGACCCAACATCATAACACGAGTTGTGTCGCACATTTCAAGGTACGGTGCGCCGCTGCGCGCTAATGAAACCTGATCTCCGGCTGGAACCCATCCCCCGCGCGCACCCAGACGAGCGTGACCATCACCTCGAGGCCGGTGATGCGCGCCCCCGGGAGGCGTGAGGCCTTGTCGGCGGCGGTGAGTTCGAGGACCGGCTGCCTGCGCGTGCCGGGGACGGTGGGCGCGCGGAAGTTCTCATCGTCCATCGCGGAGGTCACGCGGGACACGCCGTGCTGCGTGCGCGTCAGCACCATGCCGCGCTCCTGCATCCACGATTGCAGTTGCCCGATCGAGGTGAGGGATTGACCTTCCTGCGCGAACGCCCCGATCCCCTCCGCGATGAACTCCAGCCGCTCGGCCGCGGTGCCGATCGGATCGGCCTGCCATTCCTCGAGCACAAAGGTCTGCCAGGCCTTGTCCATCTCCGCGGGCGTTCCCCGGAACGCCCTGGCGAAGGCGTCGGCCGGCTCGGCGCCCTCCGAGATGGCCCGCAGATAGACCACAAACGCGTCGGCGTACAGGCCGTTCTTGGCGTGAACCAGAAAGTGCGCCATCGACCACGCCTGGTCGTAGAGCAGCCCCGCCCGCGGGTCGCCCCTCGTGACGAGCGCGCTCCACTCCTCGTTCGACATTTCGAGAATGACTTCAAGCGGGAAGCCGTCGCCGCGACGGAGGCGCTCGCGCAGCACGACCAGTCGCCCCTCGGGCGCCACCCCGGTCCTCAACACGCGCCGAACCAGGATCGCCTCGCCGAAATACTCCGCGAGGCCCTCGTTCGCCCAGATGGGGAGCGACTCGCCGATACGGACGTGCGCGAACTGATGGAACCCCTCGTGCTGGAGGGTGTGCAGCATCCGGCGCTCGGCCTGCCCGTCGATGAAAGTCGCCAGACCCGCCTCGCCGCCGATGAAGAAGAAAATCCCAGCGGTGTTCGAGGCGTCGAAGCCCTTGCCGCGCAGAAACTCCAGGTACGCCTCTTCGGAGGCGAACAGGTGCAGCCCGAACTGCTTCGAGTTCTTCGCGGGGAACGACGCGAACCGCTTGCCGAACTCGTCGAACACCGCGTCCATGTGCCCCGCGAGCGCGCGGGCGCGCGGCGTGTCCAGATCGCCCGAGACGCGGTAGTGACGGCTGGGAACGTTGCCCGGCCCGGTGCCGAGCAGCCACACCGTCGCGCAGACCGTCAGTAGCACGCCGATCACACTCTTGCGGTTCACGCACGCCTCCTTGATTCTTCGCTACGCCACACGCCCGGCCGCGAACGTTCGCGCCGCCGCCGTCGCCGCCGCGATCTT
>JAGVLZ010000005.1 GCA_020054055.1 Phycisphaerales bacterium | reverse complement strand
GAGTTCCAGCCCGTCACCGTGCGTCTCCGACGCACGCCGCTCGAGCCCTACAAGGTGGACAGCGTCCGCGTGTGGCCCATCGGGATCGCGGTGCCGCCGCCGCTGTTCGGGTGGAACGACGCGGGCTGAGGCCGCGTTCAATACACGAAGTTCGCCCACGGGTCCGTGCTCACAAACAGGTTCGCCCCAGGCGTGATGAGCTGCGCTGCCCGGTTTCCCGCGACGATGTCGGAGGTCGCCGTGTTGTTCGCGAACGTGTTCCGCACGATCAGGTTCCCCGTCGCCGGGTTCGCGCGGACGCCCGTCGTGTTCTGCGAGAGGTTGTTCGAGTCCACGCGGTTGTCCGCGCCGGTCAGGAGGATCCCCGCCATCTCCGGGTCGTTCTGGAGCCAGATGTTGTTCCCCTCCACCAGGGCGTTGGTCGTGCATGCGATGCCGTTGCCGGAGTTGACGGCGACGTTGCAGCCCCGCACGGTGACGCCGGCCGCGACGTTGATCCCGTCGAGAGCGTTGCTGAGGGCCGAGCATCGGGAGACGAGCCCGCCGCTCGCCCCCGCGCGGATGCCCATCTCGTCGTTCGCCTCCGCGACGCAGTCGAGGATGCTGACCCCCGACCCGCTCTGGATACCGTCGCCCGTGTTGTTGTCGGCGGTGCACGACTGGATCGACCCCCCGGATCCGACACTCATCCCGTCGAGATCGTTGCCACCGGCGCGGCACTCGCGGATCAGCGCCGCCCCGCGCCCGACAATCCCGGTCCCGACGTTGTCCGTCGCGGTGCATCGCAGGATCATCCCCGAGTCGCCGCAACGCAGCCCCGTGCCCCCGTTCTCGCTCGCGTGGATCAGTTCGATCAGCGTTCCCCGCGCGATCTGCGTCGGCCCCAGTTCCACCCCGCCGCTCGGCCAGCCCGAGACGCTCCCGTTCCGCACCGTGAGGTTGTCGCGCAGCCCCGTCACGATGACGCCGAAGAGGGCCCCGGGAACTCCCCGCATCCCGAAGCCCGACAGGTCGATCGTCACGTCCGAAGCCTCGATCTCGATCCCGTGCTTGCCCGCTTCGCCCGTCACCGGGCCCGTCAGGTAGTACGAGCCGGGCTGCGAGATCCTGAAGAGCGAATCCGCATCGCCGGGCGTGTTCACCGCGTTGATCGCCGTCCGCGGCTCAACCTCCGTCAACGTTTTGTGCGTCGGCGCGACCGGGCCGGCCGGCGGGGTGAGCACACCCGCGAGCGACGAGGACGCGGCGATTACACACACGACAATCGAACAGCGATGGAACATATCGAGGAACTCCCTTGGGCGCGCCCGAGCATCCGAACGCGAATAACCCGAGGAAGCCTCAGGGGAGTGTGCCGCGCGCCGACCTTCACGCAAGCCTTTTCACCGGTCGACGCCGCACAAACCCCCGATATCCGCCTGCCGCTAGACTCCCTCCGCCATGACCTCCCTGACAACCTCCGACTATCACCCCGGCACGCGCGTCCGCGTCACCCAGCAGATCCCCTTCGCCAAGGGTGTCACAACGACGACCATCGAGGGAACGATCCTCCGCTTCGGCCAGCAGAAGACCGGCTCCTGGTTCGCCCACGGCCGGGACGACAAACTCTGGCTCGACCGCCTCGAGTTGAAAAAAGACGACGGCGAACTTGTCGTGATTAACCTCGACCAGTATTCGCGGGTCGAAGAAGTGGCGTGAGTCGAGGGGACTGCGCCATGCGGCGCTCATACGAGCCCCGAACGAAGTGAGCGGGAAAGCGCGGCGTCCACTCGCCCGTGAAACGGGCGTGCGATGGTTGCCAGCGGCGCAGCCGCTGGTCCGCGGCGAATCCAATCCTCTTCGCCCATGGAATGAGCGAGCGAGTCACACCACCCCACCACGCGGTTGCCGGATGAACCCCAATATCCCCCCCCAAGCCGCGTCTTCTTCCCGCTCACTTCGTTCGGGGCTCGTATGCCCGCGGCACCCTGCCACCCGCCCCTCACGGGCACGCCGCCCCGAAGTGCGTCAGCACAATGGTGATGTCGGCAAAGTCGACATCGCCATCTCCATCGGCGTCGCCCGGGCCGGTGTTTTCAAACGAATAGTGCGCTTCCCAGTTTTCAAGCGCGGCCACGACATCGCCGAAGTCCACCCGGCCATCGGCATCCGCGTCGCCGCGTGCGAACCGGCGCGACAACCTCGCGATGTACGCAGCGGGCTGTCCGTCGGCGAACTCGTAACAGCCCGAAGCGAAGAGTGTCGAATGTCCGTACGCATCAGGATGAGCGACAATCTGTCGAATTTGTGAGCCCGGCGCGATGATGCCGTACGAGTTCGGTGGGCTGTGATAGTCGTCATCATCCCCGAACGTCACTCCGACCCTGACCCACTCGGACCCGGTCCACTTCGCGACACCGAGGATGAGCCGAGGAGCGTCGTGCGAATACCAGATGTACCCACCGGCATAAAGCGCGGGGCCGGAGCCGTCATCAAAGACCGTTATTGACGTAATCCCCCGGTAAAACCACTGCCGATCCGGCTCGGGTCCGACGCCGTGCCATCTCTCGCCGTCCCACCGCGCGATGTGTCGCGCGGGAATGGGCGGTATTCCCGTCGGATCGTTCGATGCGTGCGTGAAAGACCCGACGACGAACAGCGATTCCGGTAACGGCCCATCACCATCCTCATCAATGTTCATGGCATCCTGGACCCGTCCGTTCAATCCCGAACCCATGCGGCGATAGCCGGTGAGGGTGGGCACGTCGGCAATTTCCGCGTTCCACGCCATGGCGCTTTGGAGGATGATTCCCTCCGCGTGAAAGAGGCGGTAGGCACCAAGCACAGCAAGCACGGGCGTTTCGCCGATCCGCGTCGGGATCAGTTTGTTACCGAGGATGAATTCGGTTTCATTGGGCCAGATCGCGCGCCACCCCCCCGGCTCGAGCCTCGACAGCATGTGGCCGACACCGGTGGCGTAAAGAAGTTCACCGTGCCCATCGTCAAAGAACGCGAGCGACGCGGGCCGGAACGGCTCCAGATCACCGCCGAGAATCGTCCAATCAGTTCCGTTCCACCGGAGAACGTACCCAACATTCGCCGGGTCTGATCGGAGCGAGACTCCATACGTCGCCGCATACATCGCGGGAGGCAGCGGCCCGGTGCCGTCGTCGTCATGCACGAGCAGATCGACGACACGCGGAGTCGGCGAGACGGAGGCCACGAGTCCTGGCCCGAGCGCAGACCAGCTCAGCCCATCCCATTGAGCGATGGCGGATACCTCAACGCCGCCTATGTGCGTGAACTGACCCCCGACGATGAGACGGGGCGCGAGCGGCCCATCCCCATCCGGGTCATAAGAAACCATCGTGTCAATGATCGTGTTCCAATCGAGCGCCGGAACGGATGGCGGCTCCCCCTCGAGCGTCTCCGCCCCTCCAAAGTCATTCACCCACCCCAACTCGCACTGCGCGTTCACTGCGGCGCACGCGCCCATCGCCGCGCAGACGACGACAACCCCCGGCAGCCGGAATTCGCGGAATCTGTCCATGATGGAACCCTCGCACTCAACCTCAACCCGCCGCCGAAGCACGCACGCGGCGAGAGGCCATTCGCAGGGAAACGCCGCCCGGTTGCCGAGAGTTCCCGACTGTGCTGAAATCGAGGCGCAGGCCGCGACATTGGCCCGCTCACTTCGTTCGGGGCTCGTATGCCCCCCGCAAGCCGCACCCCGGCTACGGCTTCTTGGCATCCTTTTTCGCATCCGGGGCCGCGGGAGTCGGCGGCGGCGGAGCCTGCTTCTCCTCCTCCGTCTTCTTCAGCGCACGCTTATAAAACTCTTTCACATTCCCGTACCGCGCGGGGATCGTCTGCTCTTCCATCGCCTTCTGCGCCGCTTCCTGCGCATCGAGCAGTTGCTGCTCGAACTCGCGCTGGCTGATCGTGCGGTCGGGCTGCGACACGCCGGGACGCGTCCACTCCAACGCGATGCGTTCCTTCTCGCCGCGCCGCCGGATATCAACTTCTTCCGTCTGCGATGGCTGGCCGGTCCCGCGCAGCGCCGGGTTGTCACCTTTCCCCGAGCCGGTGCCGCGCGAACCGTCGGCGGCCTCTTTCCCTTGCTCGCGCATCGCCTGCTGCGCCCACTTCATCATCTGCTCTTTCTGCTCGGGGGTCGCCTTCTCAAGCAGTTTCTTCGCCTGCTCCTGAAGCTCCTTGGACCGCTGCTGCTGATCCTGCCCCTGTTGCTGCTGCTGATCCATCTGCTCGAGCACCTTCTGCATGTGCTTGAGCGCGTCGAGATTGGGAGGCGTGCCGGGCGTGCCGGGGGGCGTGCCGGGTTCAGGCTGCGGCTTCCCGTCGGTTGGCGGTTCTCCCGGCTTCTCGCCGAGCTGCGGCTGCTTGCCTTGTTGATTCGGATCGGGAGCCTTCGATGAATCCGGCTTGGCTGCATCCGGCTTGCCGCTCTGCTTTTCCTCGCGCGGAGCCCCCGGTGTTTCGATCCCGGGAATCGGCGGCGTCTGCTGCGAAGGATCGGTGCGCTTCTCACCCTCCTTCTTCTCGGGCTTCTCACCACCCGACTGATGGGCCGGCTCAGTCTTCTCCTGCGATGGCCGCGTTCCCGGCTTCTCCTCGCCCTGTTCCCCTCCGCCTTGCTTCTCTTGCTCGCCTTGCTGCTGCTGCGGGCCCGGCTCCTGCTTCTCGCCCTGTTGCGACTCTTCCTTGGGCGACCCATCCTTCGATGGTTCGCTCTGCTCAGGTTTCTCGGGTGGCTGGGGCTTGGGCTCTTCGCGCAACTGCTCCGCCGCCCGCTCGGCCGCGTCGCTCAGTGTCTTCGCGTCCTCCGCCGCCTTCTGCTCCGCCTCGCGGCGACGATTCTCCTCCGCGAGTTCCTTCGCGAGGCGCTCGGAGACCTCTTCGCCGAATCCCTGCTGCTTCAGCGCTTCCTCGATCTTCTCCTCATCCGATTGCTCCGCCAGCGGCTCGGCCTGCTCCTCGCTCAGCCCCTGAGACTTCAGTTCTTCCTTCGATTCCTCGCCGCGCTTCTCCGCCTCGGCCCGCTGCTTCTCCGCCTGATCCTTCAGGTCCGTCGCGAGTTCCTCAAAGTCCTGCGCCATCGCCTCGCGCTGCGAGCGGGGCATGTGCTCCATCTGCCGCTGCAACTCTTCGAGCGACTCCGCTGCCTTCCCCAACTCCCCCGTACGGATTTCATCACGCAAACTCTGCGGCTGCGGCGTCTCCCCGGCCCCCTCCTCCGCCTCCGCTTCATCGGCGGGCAACTGCGCCAGCGTCTCCTTCAACTTCTCCGATGCCGCACGCGATTGCTCCGCGCTCCGGCTCGCGTCCGCCGCGGCCTCTTCCAGAACGCTCGCCGCTTTCGCCAGGGTCTCCTCCGGCGGACGCGACGCCGAGTTCAACTCGCGCGCCAGTTGGTCGATGACTTCGAGCCGCTTGTCCTCCGCCGCGGCGTCGGCAACCTGACCCTCCTCCGGCTTCAGCGCCTCGGCGACTTCCTTCAGCGCCTCGCGCGCCTCATTCGCCGCGCGTTGATTAAACCGCGCGCGGGGACCCAGCGGCTTCGAGTCCATCAGGTGCATCGGCTCGACGAAATACCCGATCGACGCCGCGATCGACGCCATCACCAGCGACATCGACCACGACCGTCCCCACCGCACCGGGATCGCGCGCGAGACATTCACCCCCGCCGCCGCCCGCTCCGCCTC
>JAGVLZ010000286.1 GCA_020054055.1 Phycisphaerales bacterium | reverse complement strand
GGGTCTTGGGTGCATGGGCGGGGGCCTCCGAGGTGTGCGCGCGGCGGTCACTGGAGCGGGGCGCGCATCAGGGGAGGATCGGCGGGATTGGGGAGGGGGTGAAGGTCCGGGAACGGGGGTCATAGGTATGCAAGCACGATTCCGACCATCAAGGAGTTATGCTGTGACTTGTGATTGAAGGGGTTGCGCCACAAGTTGGGCCTCGGCCGCACCAAGTTGCGCTTTCGCATCTCATCCGTCGTCTGACGGCCTCGATCACGCGGAGTGAACTGCTCAAGGCGTCGCCTCGGCGAACCGGTTCGCGGATCGATATTTCTCGGTTCTTCCGGGTGGCCCCCGACGCACCGGGTGAGGTGCTGTCCGCGCTTGTGAATGGAGATGAATCCACGACGCTCGATTTTGACTTGGGCGGCCTTGACGAGGTGGACGAACAGGATCATCTCGAACCCGATGGGGTTGCGAGCGCGGCGGATATTCGTCGTCGGGAGCACGCTGCGTTGTTCGGACAACTGGAGGCGACTCGGCGGAAGGCGGACCTTGCGGTTCGTGAGACGGGGGTTCATGCGTTGTGGCTTGGATACCCGCTTCTGTACGTTCCGAGTATCGGGGACGGCGACGCGCAGTGGATCCTGGCACCGATCTTTCTCTTTGCCGCGCGGATCGAAGTGAGCCGGAAACGGGAGGGAAGGGTCGTGATATCGCGGGCCAACGTTGGGCCACCGCGTTTCAACTCGGCGATGAACGGATGGTTGAGCCGGCGGTTCAATGGGCTGCAAGCTCCCGTCCCCGGAAAAGATGCGCTCGAGGACCTGACTCTGGAATCGCTGGATGAGGCAGTGAGAGATGTTGCAAAGGTCTTTGCAAAGCCGCCCGCATGGAATGGTTCGGGAGAGGTGGTTGCGGCACCAGCGCCCGATTCTTTGCGACCAGCGGAGGGTCCGCGTCTATTTGCGTCGGGAGTGCTCGGGGTGTTCCGCTGGCAGAACGAGGCGATCCTGGCTGACCTCGAAGTCATGAAGGAGCGCGATCGTTGTGGGGATTCGCTGCGTGGCCACTTGGAAGGAAAGCCTAGACCGCCATCGGTGCCGACTGCGCCGCCGACTGAAGACGATCGCTATCTCGTACATCCAGCGGATTTCTCGCAGCAGATGGTGGTGTGGCGAGCGCGAAAAGCACCGGGGTTGGTGGTGCATGGACCCCCAGGGACGGGCAAGAGTCAGACGATCGTGAATATCATCGCCGATGCACTCGCGCACGGCGAGAGCGTGCTGATGCTCTGCCAGAAAGAAGCTGCGACCCGCGTGGTGATGAATCGGCTCAAGCAAGCGGGGCTCGGCGATCTGTGCATGGAGTTGCACGATGCCGAAGCGGATCGGCAAGCGATCTTTAAGCGAGTGCGCGACTACGTGGATAAGGTGCGGGATGCGCCAACCCTTCAAGGACCACGCAGGAGGCGAGGGCTGGCGGAAGGGATCGAGCGGCTGGAGCGCGACCTGGACGATTTCGCGTGCGCGTTGCACGCGCGTCACGATCGGATCGGGCTTGCGTTCAAGGCAATTCTGGCCGTGGAAGGACGCGGGCTCGCTGAGTGTGGGACTGCGCGATCGCTCCCCACGCTCGCGGGGCTGTCGCAGAGTGTGGATGGTGATTCACTCAAACACCTTCTGAACTCGGCACGGCGGGCCGGAAACCTGTTCGAGTCGAGCCGGTTCCTCATCAATCCGTGGCGGCATCGGCTGTCGAACCAACTCACGCCCGCCGCTCTTGCGGACCTCCGTCTGCTGATTGCTCGCATCGAAGGTGCGGAATCGAAGCATCAACTTCGAGTTGCATCCCACGGGAGCGGGATGTCTTTGCCTGAGGATATCGAGACTTTCCGTGCCAACGCAGCCGAGCTATTGAAGCGATTGGCCGCGGCATCCGCTATGGATCTTGAGCAGCGGATGATGCTGGCGGAGTGTCTCAATGCGCTCGACGATGGCGAAGGCAGGGAACGGGCCGCGAAGTCGATCCATGAGACCCGCGCGATGGTGCAGGGCGCAATCGATGCGTCGCACTCGATCGACGCGGCGTGGTCGGAATCGATGCGGTCAGCAGGGGAGGTGGAACGGCGGCTATTGAGGGCGTCGTGCGGGTGTGTGTCACGGCGCGCGTGGTGGCGGTTCGTTTCGCGTGACTTCTGGAGATCGGTGCAGATCGTGCGTCAGAAACGTCCCGATGCGTTGGGCCGTTTGGTGTATGAAGTTGCGGACCGGGGCGTTGTTTCCATGGACGCTGTCGTTCTTGTCGAGCACGCGATTACGGCGGCCGAAGGGCTTGTGCCTGGCCTTTCTCCGAGTTTCGAGGGTCTTTCGGGGGTGCGATCGTTCGTGGATCGGGCGCACGAAGCGTACGAGGCCGCCGCGTGGTTTACCGCGCTCGTCAGCGGGAACGACTGGACGGCGCCCGTCGTCGCCGGCCTGCGGGTGGCCGCGGCAGAGATCGACGAGGAGAATCGTGCCGCGATCGGAGTCTCTCTCGGACGCGCGGAGGCGGCTGGGGCGGTGTTGGCGCAGATCGGTCGCCTCAAGGAGTTCCTAAATTTGGAAGCGATTCGACCGCTGATCGATGGAGTGCTCGCGGGGACGCCCATCCGGGATGGCTTGGCCGCGATTCTGGATGGGGCAAGTCGTATGGAGGATTTGCAGAGTCTAGAGGGGCAGGTGAGTGCATCCCCAGAGCCGAACCTGAGCATGGTTCGTTCGCTTGTTGAATATGAGAAGAATCGGGCGGATGGCGGTGAAGTTCCTCGGCCGCCACCAGACCTTACGCTGGGCGAGTACGGGCGATGGTGGCAGTCGCTCGTTGGATACTCGGTTGGAAGCGCGTGGCGCGAGGAGTTTGAGCAGAGCCACCCAATCCTTCGGCGTATCGGGCCGGACGATAGGGAACATCTGGTGAATCAGTTGGGGACGGCGCTGGAAGAGAAAAAGGCGCTCGAGGTGAAGGCCATCGATGCCGTATGGCGTTCACGGCAGAGGGCGGTGCTCGACGATTACCCGTGGCAGACGGTGTTCAGGCAGAAGGGCGCAAGGGGCGCGCCGTCGAAAAAAATGCGTGAGGCGGTGCATGAGAGTGCCAAGCGGGGGTTGCTCTCGCTCTTCCCATGCTGGCTGTCCAATCCCGGAGCGGCGGCGCAGGTGTTCCCGCTGGAGGAGGGGCTCTTTGATGTCGTGATCTTTGATGAGGCGTCGCAGTGCCCACTCGAGCAGGCCGTTCCCGCCATCTATCGAGGGAAGCGGTTGATCGTGTCGGGCGACATGAAGCAGTTGCCACCGACCAGTTTCTTCGCGGCCGATTCGGTCGAGGAAGATGAAGTCAACGAGAAGGATGAAGAGAATGACACAGACAGTGACCAGCAGATCGTGTTGCAGGGAACTTTGGATACGAAGGACCTGCTCGACGCGACGATCCCGCTCCTTCCCGAATCGTACCTATTGGTGCATTATCGCAGTGAACACCCCGCGCTGATCGAGTTCAGCAATCGCGCGTTCTATGAAGGGAGACTGGAGGCGCCCCCTTCGCGGAATGGAGCGTCCGGGGCGAAGCCGATTGAATACATCGAAGTAGCAGGGGTCTACGAGCGGCGGCGACGGACCAACCGAGCCGAAGCGGAGCGGACGGTTGCGGTGGTCAAAGGCCTGGTGTTGAGCGCATCGGATCGCCCAACGGTGGGAGTGGTGACATTTAATCAACCCCAGCGTGAACTGATCACGGATCTGCTCGGAAAGGAATGCGCTGCAGATGGGGCATTCCGCGAGCGGTATGAAAAGGAACTGAATCGGACAACGGATGACGGCCAGGATGCAGGAGTGTTCGTAAAAAACCTCGAAAACGTTCAAGGAGACGAGCGGGACGTCATGGTGTTCAGCACGACCTTCGGACCGGATGCTGCGGGGAGTTTTTTCCGCAACTTCGGCGTGTTGGGTCAGGCGGGAGGGGAGCGCCGGCTCAACGTTGCAGTCACGCGGGCGAAGCGGAAGGTGATCGTGGTAGGAAGCATGCCGATCGAAGCGATCGATACGGCTCTGGGAGGGGGACAAGGCGCCGGGGCTTCGTTGAGGCCCAGGTCTTATCTTCAGCTCTATCTTGCCTACGCGAAGTCCATCGCTCGCGCGGAAGAGGAACGGCGTGATCGCATATTGCATCTGGTTCGGCCTCGCGCTGGCGTGACTACCGAGCATGATGTGGAGTCGCCTTTGGAAGAGGAAGTGTTCGATGCACTGAAACGCCTGGGCTACGCAGTGCATACGCAGGTTGGTGATTCGGGGTTCCGGATTGATCTGGCGGTGCAGCACCCGGACCCGACGCGCGGATATGTACTCGGGATTGAGTGCGACGGCGCTGCGTATCACAGCGATCGCTCAGCGCGGCTTCGCGATGTGTGGAGGCAAAAGATTCTAGAGGGCCGGGGCTGGCACTTTCACAGGGTGTGGAGCACGCGATGGTGGACGGATCAGGCGACAGAGATTGAACGGCTGCGGGCGCGGGTTCAAGCGTGCATCGACGCCGCTGGGTGAACAACCGGAATCCCGTCGCTGGCGCTCGGGGCTGTTACCCCGTCGCCCCCACCAACTCCGCGTTCGTCTTGAACCGCGTGAGCGCCGCCAGCAACTGTTCGATCTGCTGGTGCGGGTGCATCGCCATCAGTCGGCGGCGGAGGGCCGTCATGGTTTTCAGTTCCGGCTCGGACATGAGGAGGTTTTCTTTTCGTGTGCCGCTGGCCGCGAGGTTGATGGCGGGGAAGAGGCGTCGTTCCGCGATCTTGCGGTCGAGGATGAGTTCCATGTTCCCGGTCCCCTTGAACTCCTCGAAGATGACCTGATCGCCCGCGCTGCCGGTATCGACGAGGCAGGAGGCGATGACGGTCAGGCTGCCGCCCTCTTCGGTGTTGCGGGCGGCGCCGAAGATCTGCTTGGGAACGGTGAGCGCCTTGGAGTCGATGCCGCCGGTCATGGTGCGTCCCGAGTTGGCGTGGCGGCTGCTGCGGTTGAAGGTGCGGCCGAGGCGCGTGAGCGAGTCGAGCAGGATCACGACGTGCTTGCCCGCTTCGACCATGCGCTTGGCGCGTTCGGTGACCATGGTGGCGACGGCGATATGGCGTTCGATGCCGTGGTCGTTCGATGAGCCGAAGACGCGGATGGGGACCGCTCGGCGGAAGTCGGTGAGTTCTTCGGGGCGCTCGTCGATGAGCATTCCGAGGACGATGAGGTCCGGGTGGTTTTTGTTGAGGGCGAAGGCGATGTCCTTGAGGAGGGTGGTCTTTCCCGCCTTGGGGGGTGAGACGATCAGGCCGCGCTGGCCCCGGCCGAGGGGGCAGAAGAGGTCGATGAGTCGGCACGAAGGCGGGCAGCCGGGGTACTCGAGGGTCAGGCGAGGCTGCGGATCGATGACGGTGAGTTGGTCGAAGGGCTTGTTCTTGGCGTAGTCGGCGGGGGGCATCCCCTCGATGGAGAGGATCTGCTCGACGATGGGTCGCTCGTTGCGCTGGCCGCCGCCGCGTGGGCGGTTGACGCTGCGGTGGATGCCGACCTCGACGGTGACTTCCTGCCCGTTTCGGAGCGGGTAGCGATCGGCGAGTGCCAATGGAACGAAGGGGTCATCGGCGCTCTCGACCAGGGTGTCGGCCATCTGGCGTACACGACCCTCGGCGCGCGCCGGCCATTCAAGGATGCCGGTATGCGTGGACATTCGTGATGTTGAACTCGACGCGGATCGTCGCCTGAGGTCCGCCGACGCCGATGCGGCTCGACCGGGGCCTCTGGCTCGTCCGCGATCATCTGCGGGGGTATTTGAGCATCGCCGATGCCGCGCGTCAAGAGAATACTTCGAGTTCGATGCGGAACGGCTTGGGAGCCATCGTCCTGAACACCTACGGACTTGAGGACGAATGACGTCGATTCCTGTGCCGCTGATTCCCTGTCTTCGGGGAATCAGTGCGGGGGCGGTCGCTCCCGCGAGGGCGGCACTGATTCCGGAGGAACCGGAATCAGTGGCACGGGCGGCACTGATTCCGGAGGAACCGGAATCAGTGGCACGTCGGGTACTCTGGACACATGGCCGTGGGTCCGGATCGAAAGCGGATGAAGCGACAAGAGGTCGCAGGCGGGATTCGTTTTCTCACTTTCTCCTGCGAACACCGGCTGCAACTGCTTGGGAACCCGGCGATCCGCGACCTGTTCGTTACGAGGCTCGCCGCGGCTCACACGAAGTTCACCTTCGACCTTTTCGCGTGGGTCGTGATGCCGGAGCACGTCCACCTCCTGCTTCGACCTCCTCCCGACGTTTCAGCGGAGGAGATCCTCGACAGCCTGAAGAAGTCCGTTGCCCGGCGAGTCATCGATCGATGGCAAGAACTCGGCGCCCCAGTGCTTGCGCGCATCACCGACCCGGCCGGACGCACGAGATTCTGGCAACGAGGCGGCGGGTTCGACAGAAACGTTCGACACCGCGGCGAGTTCGCGCGTGAAGTCCGGTACATCCACCGCAACCCCGTCGAACGCGGGCTTGTCGAGCGGCCGACGGATTGGAGTTGGTCGAGCGCCCGATGGTGGGCGGGAGACCGCGACGGGCAAGTCCCGTGCGACCTCCCGCCCGCAATGACCATCGAGCAGTCGAGGTTGCATCTCTGACGTGCCACTGATACCAATCGCACTTGATTCCCGCGCGCCGTTCGGCGCTTGTTAGGCGCGTCAGTCGGCCTGGCGTTGGCGCGGCGTGTTGAGTTGTGTCAGACTG
>JAGVLZ010000258.1 GCA_020054055.1 Phycisphaerales bacterium | reverse complement strand
GGGTCCAAACCGCCTGAGTTCCGGCGGATTTGTCGTGGTTCCGAGTTCGCAAATCACAAAATGAATGTGAAAACGGGCAATCCCGCAATGGCGCGGGCGGGACGCGACATCGCGCCGTGTCGAAACCTGACGGCTCGCAGGGAAGGGCTGAACTCGCCCGGTTCGACCGAGAGCAGAAGGAGATGAGCCATGAGATCGCTTCAACGGCGGGTCCGCCCCGGCGTTCGTCATCTTGGATTGGCCGCCGTCGCGGCCGCGGTGTCGTCGGCGCCTGGAGGTGTCGTGCCGCAGGGGGACCTCGCGATCGACCTCGTGAAGGTGGTCGGCGGGCTTTCCGCACCCACACAGGTCGTTGGCGCGGGGGATGGTTCGGGTCGTTTGTTCGTCGTGGACCAGACGGGGCGGATCCGAGTGTTGCTCAACGGCGTTCTGATGCCGACGCCCTTCCTCGACCTTTCGACGACGATCCCCGTGTTGAACGGCGTTTTCGATGAGCGAGGCCTGCTGGGCCTCGCTTTCCACCCCGACTACGAGAACAATGGGCGCTTCTTCGTCCGGTACAGCGTGCCGCGGACCGGTGTGGCGGGCGAGCCGTGCTTCGGAACCTCTCGCGGATGTCACGAGGAAGTCCTCGCAGAGTTCTCGGTTTCCGAGGCCGATCCGAACATCGCGGACCCGACGCCGACGATCCTGTTCAGGATCAACAAGCCGCAGTTCAACCACAATGGCGGCGCGGTCCACTTCGGCCCCGACGGATACCTCTACTTCAGCCTCGGCGACGGAGGCGGCGCGAACGACGGCCTCGCAGACAACCCCCCCTCGCACGGCCCGATCGGCAACGCGCTGAACCTCAATGTGCTCCTCGGGAAGATGCTCCGCATCGACGTGGACATCGACCCCGGCGCTCGCGGCGGAACGCCCTACGAAATCCCGGCTGACAACCCCTTCGTCGGCGTGGACGGCCTCGATGAGATCTGGGCCTACGGCCTGCGGAATCCCTTCCAGTTCTCCTTCGACGACCGCCTCGGCGGCGACGGCACTCTCTGGTGCGCCGACGTCGGGCAGAATGTCTTCGAGGAGATCGATCACATCCTCCCCGGCCTCAACTACGGCTGGGTCACGATGGAGGGGGCGCACTGCTTCAATCCATTCAGCCCAAACAACCCGCCCCCCATGTGCGACATGACGGGGCTGACCATGCCGGTCGCGGAGTACGACCACTCGACGGGCATCTCCGTCATCGGCGGCTATGTGTATCGGGGAGCGGCTTCTCCCGCGCTGCGAGGCCACTACATCTGCGGCGATTTCAGCGCCCTCCCCGCATCGCCCGCCGGCGTGCTCTTCAACATCGATACCTCGGAGTTCCCGCTCACCTTCCGTAAGGCGGTCCTGGGCGGGGACAACCATCCGCTTGGCCGGTTCGTCAAGGGCACCGGGCGTGACGACGCCGGCGAACTCTACTTCTGTCTCGCGGTCAACCGCGGCCCCGCCGGCGCGACCGGCGAAGTGTGGCACATCCTGCAACGCCGCTGCTTCGGCGACGCCACGCGCGATGGCGTCATCAACATGGCGGACATCAACGACACCCTGATGAACTGGAACGCCAACTACCTCCCGGGCACCGGCCCGGGCGATTCGGATTCCAACGGCATGGTCAACTTCGGAGACATCACCTTGACACTCGCTCAGTTCATGCGACCCTGCGACTGAGCCGGAACGAGTCCCTTTTTCCTTCCCGGTGCGGCCGCCGCGCGTGCGGCGGCCGCATCATTTTTGGGAAATGTGTGGTTGCGGCGCCGATGACCCGTCCGAGGATCGGTGTACGCAAGGCCCTGGACCAGCATGAGAGCCCAGCCCGCGAGGCGGGCGCAAGCCATCTGCCACCGGCGTGAGCCGGTGGACATGTGGGTTGGAATCCACGAAGCCCGCGCAGCGGGCGGCAGTCTCTTCCGCCGGCTCCGCGGGCTTGCGCATCGCTTGCCCGGAGTTTCAGATACAGGTTCACGGGGTTGAGCGTCATGGGGCTTCGAAAATCGCTTCGACGGCGCGCTTGAGCGCGGCGATGGACTCTGAGCGATGAAACGGGAACGGCCACGTCCGATCGTTCGTGATCTTCGCGGATGCGTGTCGCGCGACCAGGCGCTCGGCCTCCGACGAAAGGTCCGCGAGGCGGCTCCGCTCCTGATCGCGGAAGGTCGCGAGCACCCGATGCAACTCGAGGTACAGCGGCAGCGCGTTCTCGCCGCGCTCGCGGGCGGCGCGGATCGCCTCGACCATCGCGTGCTTCCTCGGGACAAGATCGTCACGCCCGACAAGCGCCGGATCGTGCCGCGCGTGGTGAGCGCGCCACGTTGCTCGCGCTACCTCCGCGGGAGTGATCGACGCTTCATCAAATGGGAGCAAGAGGTCGGCCGTGACCATCACGGTCGGCGCGAGGGTCGCGCCGAGCCACGCCGAGAGCCATGCTTCCGTCGCGGGGTCGTAGATCGCCCCCCCCGTGCCGTGGACGAAGAGGTCGCAGGCTCCGAGGCGCATCATCCCCGTGAGAAGGAGCGCGCGCGGCGCGAGACTATCGGCCTGCATCGTGCTGAGTTCGTTGCTCCACACACGTTTCCGCGCGTTGCCGGGTTCGAGACGCCACAGCGGGAGTTCCCAGC
>JAGVLZ010000257.1 GCA_020054055.1 Phycisphaerales bacterium | reverse complement strand
GAAGGTTCGCGCGTGCGCCAGCAGCGCATCCGTTGCCCCGCCAACCGCCGAGACCACGGCTACGACGCGATGCCCGCGCGTCAGCCACCGTCGCACCTCTCCCGCCACATCTCCCAGCGCCCCCTCCGAGGGGATCACGCTGCTCCCGAACTTCAGCACGACGATTCGATCAGCCACGCGCCACCTCCACAACTTCCGCAGATTCGGAATCAGTCAACACCGAGAACTCCGAGTGCGCAGTGAACCCTCCTGAACTCGTGCCTTCAACCCCTTCAGCCGCCTTTTCTTCTCTGCGCTCTCCGCGTCTTTGCGGTGAACTGTCTTCCTCTTCTCCCAACGCCCGATCCAGATCGTTGATCAAGTCGATCGGCTCCTCCAGCCCCACCGACAGGCGCACCAGCCCATCGACGATCCCCGCGGCCTCGCGCTGCTCCCGCGGCACGTCCGCGTGCGTCATCGTCGCCGAGTGGGTGAGCAAGGATTCAACCGCGCCGCAGTTCTCGGCCACCGTGATGAGCCGAACGCCTGCCAGCAGCCGCTTCGCGCCTTCAAGCCCTCCCTTCACCTCGAAGGCAACGATCGCGCCGTGCGCCGCCTTGCCGCTGCCGGCGAGCACATGCTGCCGCGCCGAAAGGTCCGCCTGCCCGAACGACGCCAGGCCGGGATAATGCACGCGCTTCACCGAGGGGTGGGCCTCCAGGTAGCGAGCGATCGTCCCCGCGTTCTTCGATTGCTCCCGAATCCGCAGCGGCAGGGTCTTGATCCCGCGCAGCGTCAGCCACGCCTCGAACGGCGACTGGATCGTCCCCAGGCTCTTGCGGATGAGCCGCAGCCGCTCCAGCACCGCCTCATCGCGCGACACGATCGCGCCGCCGACCGTCGCGTTGTGCCCCTCGATGAACTTCGTCGTCGAATAGAGCGTGATGTCCGCCCCCAGGTCCAGCGGCCTGGAAATCACCGCCGTCAGGAAGGTGTTGTCCACGACGAGCGTGACCCCCGCCGCCCGCGCGACCCGCGCCACCGCCGCGATGTCGGTGAGTTTCAGCGTCGGGTTCGCGGGCGTCTCGACGAAGACCAGCCGCGTCTTCGAGGTGATCGCTTCCTTCACCGCCGCCGCGTTCGATGTATCGATCCACCGCGCGGTCACCCCCAGCGGCGCAAGGATCCTCTGGAGCAGCCGCGTCGTCCCGCCGTAGACGACATCCGAGATCAACACCTCATCCCCCGACTTCAGGAGCGCGAGAAAGAGCGACGTTGTCGCGCTCAGCCCCGACGAGAACGCCACCGCCTGCGGCGCTGCTTCCAGCGAGCCGAGCGCCCGCTCCAGCGCCGAGACCGTGGGGTTCGAGACGCGCGAGTACGCGAACTCCGGCGTATCGCCGACGCCGCGCTGCGCGAACGATGTGCTCTGCACGATGGGTTGAACGATCGAGCCCGTCACCGGGTCCGGGCCGTTGCCGGCGTGGAGCGCGATCGTCGCGGTCGAGTAGGTTTCATCGGGAGAGAGTCGGGGGTTGAACGACGAGTTCACTGCGGGCATGGAAGAATCCTCCATGCCACCTCGAGTGCTGACTGTGCGCCGGGGGGTTCGTCACGCGACGAACCCTTTTTGCCCCGTGTGCCATGCTTCTGCTCTGAGAAGCGTGTCGCCCGAGGCCCCATCGCCGCCCGTCCTTCACCGGATCGGGCCTGCTCGGCACCGCGGCTTCCCCTTGCGGGGGCTCGGTTGCCGCCCGAGGACCATTCCTCGGGACTCTTGATGGCTGCGGGGACAGAATAACGCCTGTTTTGCCTCTGTCAAGTCGCTTTGTGCGTTTATCCGGATTTTTCGATGAGTACTTTTCAAGACCAATGAAAAAGGGGCCTGGCGCTGCGCCCGACCGCTTGGGTTTCAGTGTCCATCCGTCAATCACTCATCGTTCGTCGGACCCGTCGCCAGCATCCACAACTTGAAGAAGTTCATGATCTGCTGCTTGGTCAACTTGTTCGCGTTCAGCGCGAAGGTCACCTTGCTGCTGCCGGGGGTCTCGCCGCCCGAGATCATCGAATCGACATAGGTGATCCGCCCCGTCATGCAGGGGATCGAGTTGTCGACCGCGAAGAAGGCGTCCTCCTCGCTCATCGCCTCGAAGGCCTTCGACTCGGTGCCGCTGGACTTGTTCTTTTCCTCGTTCCAGCGGAGGTTGAAGTCGTAGAACCCCTTGCCGTTGACGGCGCGGTCCGAGTCCTCGACCCACTTGATGGAGCCGGTGACGATGTCCTCGTACTCCTTGCCGTCGAGGGTGTAGCGGAAGCGGATGCCGTCGGTGTACCAGTTTCCCGTCTCGTAGTCGTAGTCGAGGCGCCCCGTGACCATCGTGCGCGGGTAGTTCTCCGCCGGTCCCTTGGCCAGCGCGATCGACTCGAAGCGCATCGGGTCCGACTGCTTGACGTTGATCGTCACCGTCTTGTTGCCGACCAGTCGCTTGAACGAATACGCCGCGAGCGTCTCCTTTTTCTCTGCCTTTCCGACCAGTTTCCCCGCGAAGGGGTCCTGGAAGGCGCTCGCCTTGCCCACGGCGTCCACGGCGATGCGCAGCGGCCGCTCCTT
>JAGVLZ010000189.1 GCA_020054055.1 Phycisphaerales bacterium | reverse complement strand
GCAGCGGGCGCGAGGCGACTCGCCTTCTCCAGAACACCACCGTCCAAATCGCGCTCGTCGACCTTTCGCTCCCGCTCGAAGAGAACGAGGTCGCCCCGGGAGTGCCCGAGGGTGGGCCGCGGCTGCTCGAACTTCTCGGGCGAATGCCCTCCCCCCCGCCGACGGTCGTGGTCAAGCAGCCACGCTCGCAGCGCGAGGATGCCCGCACCCTCTCCAGCGTTCTTTCCGCCGGCGCGTTCGCCGTGCTCGAACGACCCGTCCACCTCGAAACCGCCCTCGAAGTGATGCGCCGCATCCTCTGCCGCCATTACGCCAACCGCTGGCCCAATGCCTGCTCTTAACCCAGTGCCTAGTGCCCAGTGCCTAGTGCCTCATTTCAGAAGGAGACCCCAGACATGGCCCTGAAAGTCCGACCCCTCGGCGACAAGATCCTCGTGAAGCGCGACGAGGCCACCGACAAAACCGACGCCGGCATCTACCTCCCCGAGGCCGCCAAGGACAAGCCCAAGACCGGCACCATCACCGCCGTCGGCACCGGCGCGATCAACACCGAGACGGGCGAGCGCATCCCGCTCAGCGTCAAGAAGGGCGACAAGGTCCTCTTCTCCTCCTACGCCGGCACCGAGGTCAAACTCGACAAGGACACGCTGCTCATCATGAGCGAGACGGACATTCTGGCTGTGATTGACGACTGAGCAGAAGGCACTGGGCAATAGGCACCAGGCACTAGGAATGAAGCAGTGACCAGTTACGAAGCCATCGAGTTCCTTGAGAGACTCCCGAAATCGGGAGTGATTGAGATTGTTGGCTCCGAGATGAATCTCTACTTCATTGCCTCGTCTTGCACCTACGAAGCCCACGGCGACTCATCGATCATCGTGCGAGGCAAGACCGGCTTCGGCAACATCGCCACGGTCGAATCCACGATGCTGATGGACGCCGATCGAATCGCCTGCATCCGCCACACACGCGGAACCGAACCCTGAACCACGAATCCCTGAACCCAGTGCCTAGTGCCCAGTGCCTAGTGCCTACGGAGAAAACACAATGGCCGCAAAACAAATCGCCTTCGATACCGACTGCCGCGAGCGCATCCTCAACGGCGTGCGCAAACTCGCCCAGGCCGTCAAAGTCACCCTCGGCCCCTCGGGCCGCGTCGTCATCCTCGAAAAATCCTTCGGCTCGCCCACCGTCACCAAGGACGGCGTGACCGTCGCCAAGGAGATCGAACTCGAAGATCCCTATGAAAACATGGGCGCCCAGATGGTGAAAGAAGTCGCCAGCAAGTCCAGCAAGGACGCGGGCGACGGCACACCACCGCGACCATCTACGCCGAGGCCATCTTCGCCGAGGGACTCAAGAACATCACCGCCGGCGCGAACGCGAACGCCGTGAAGCGCGGCATCGACCAGGCCGTCGCCGCCATCGTCGAATCGCTCAGGAAGATGAGCAAGCCCATCGCGAACTCCAAGGAGATCGCCCAGGTCGGCACCTGCTCCGCCAATCAGGACGAGCAGATCGGCAAGATCATCGCCCAGGCGATGGACAAGGTCGGCAAGGACGGCGTCATCACCGTCGAAGAGGGCAAGTCCCTCGAGACCGAGGTTGAACTCCTCGAAGGCATGCAGTTCGACAAGGGCTACCTCTCGCCGCACTTCGTGACCAACGTCGCGACGATGGAGACGGTCCTCGAGGACGCCTACGTCCTCACCTACGAGAAGAAGATCACGAGCGCCAAGGACCTGCTCCCCATCCTCACCAAGGTCGCCGAGAGCGGGAAGGCGCTGCTCATCATCGCGGAGGATGTCGAGAGCGAAGCCCTCGCGACCCTCGTCGTCAACAAACTCCGCGGCGTGCTGAAGATCGCGGCCGTCAAGGCGCCCGGCTTCGGCGACCGCCGCAAGGAAATGATGCAGGACATCGCCGTCCTCACCGGCGGCAAGCCCATCATGGAAGAACTCGGCATCGAACTCGAGAAGATCACGCTGTCGGACCTCGGCCGCGCGAAGAAGATCACCGTCGACAAGGACAACACCACCATCGTCGAGGGCGCGGGCAAGAGCAGCGACATCAAGGCCCGCATCGAGCAACTCAAGCACCAGATCGAGAACACCACCAGCGACTACGACAAGGAAAAACTCCAGGAACGCCTCGCGAAACTCGCCGGCGGCGTGGCCCAGGTCAACGTCGGCGCCGCCACCGAGGTCGAGATGAAGGAGAAGAAGGCCCGCGTCGAGGACGCACTCCACGCCTGCCGCGCCGCGGTGCAGGAGGGCATCCTCCCCGGCGGAGGCATCGCCGTCCTCCGCGCCCGCAAGTCGCTCGATGCGCTCCGCAAGAAACTCTCCGGCGATGAGCGCGTCGGCGTCGACATCATCGACCGCGCCCTCAGCGCACCCGTCAAGCAGATCGCCGCCAACTGCGGCCTCGACGGCTCCGTCATCGCCCACATGGTCGAGGAATCAAACGACCAGAACTACGGCTACAACGCCCTCACCCACGAGTACGGCGACCTCGTCAAAATGGGCGTCATCGTCCCCACCAAGGTCGAACGCGTCGCCCTCCAGAACGCAGCGTCGATCGCGGGGTTGCTCCTCACGACGGACGCAGCGGTCGTCGAGATCAAGGACAAGAAGAAGGCGGTGCCGGCGGGCGGCGGCGGGATGGATGACATGGATTATTGATTCGGTGGCCCGGCACTCCGTGCCGGGTTCAAATGCACTCCCGGTGGGGCGGGCTTCCAGCCCGCCTCCCCTTTTTTCCGATCTTCCCCTCTACCACTTCTAGGTGGTATGGGCGTCCCGCCCGTCCCTACCCCCTCTACTCTTGCTCCCCTGATCCCCGGTCCCTGATCCCTGATGCCTCGCTCCTCTTGGAGCACCACATGCACACACCAAAGCCGCCGAACACCCGGCGGCCGACCCAAACCGATGGGTGACAACGACGGGACGCTCCGCCTGCGCGGAGCGTCCCGATCTCTTTGAGGGAAAAGCGAATGACGAACTCTTCCTCAGGTCGGACCATTTGCACGCAGTGTGGGAGTGCTCCCGCGATGTTCGGTGTTGGCGGAGGTCATCAACTTTGCCTCGCATGCACTGAGCGGTACGAGGCGGTGCAACTGTCAGAGTCGATGCGGCAACACGCGGACTTCGCGCGAACGGCCGCCCTTCACAACCAGGTGGCCGAATCCCTCGAACACACGATGGGTGTTCCCGTGGCCCGAGTCCAGATTCCGCAATCGCTGTCTAGAGGCGGAAATGTCGTTACGCATAACATCAGTGTCAACAACAGTGTTGTCGGTGCAATCAACTCAGGAACCGCGCAACGCCTTATCGTCTCACTTCGGGAAATCAAGCAAGGTGGCGCAGGTGCCGCCGCAGAACAGATGGAGCGGCTTCTCGAAACGGTTTACGAAGCGCAAGATCTCTCAAAGGAGCAACGCGCGGAAGCGATCGAGTTGCTCTCAGCAATCGCCGAACAAATGGCTCGGCCCGCGGACGATCGTCAGCCTGCCATGATCAAGGTGGTGATCGAAAAACTCGATGACCTGCTTTCCCTCTCGGCGAAATGCGCCTCGATCTGGTCAGCAATCTGTGCTACATTGAAAATGGTGAGCGCCGGATGAGGCCCCATGACGTTGGCCGCCCGCATCCAGCCAACGCGGGCACGCTGTAGAATCATCGGACAGGGTCCACAGCGCTCGTCGGCAGAAAATCTACAAGGGAATCCCGATTTGAAGGAGGCAGGGCGTGCTTGGTTGGCTGTTCCGAAGTTCGATTCGTCGCGCTTATGAACGAGAGTTTGACCACTATCTCAGTTTCATCGATTGCGGCAGTGAAGAGGAAGCAGCCGGGCTTTTTGTAATGGCGCAGATAGCGAGACACTACCTGAGCAGAGAGACAGTCATTAAGCGGCCCTTCCCCACGGCAGAGTTCAACGGGGAAGTTGTGCTTGCCGAACACCGAAAGGACTTGGTGCTTTGGCGGTTCGAAGTCGTGTTAAGGCAGAAGAGCCTCCACAAGTCGGATGATGTTCGGGCCAAGGCCCTTTCTGGAGGCGTAAATGTGTGGGCTTTTTCGGCTCTCTCACTCATCGATCCGTATTGGTTGTCAAGAGGGCGTCACTTGTGGAGACATTTGTCGAATGCTTCCCAATTCTACGATGTTGCGCTCGCAGACCTGAAGGACATGGGCATTCTTGGCGAAGATATTGACCCGGGAAGGTGGATTCCGAGCTATCTGATGGGTGGCACCGACCGTTGACGGCGGCGGGTGGCCTGCTTGCCCCCGACAAACCAATCACTCCCGAACCGTGTGGGCGGGTGGCACCCAACGCCGTGAACTTCCGCGGTGCGTGAGTTGATTGTTTTCGGCTCTGTGCCAGTGAAAAAGGGCAGGTGGCACGGTCGGGGAGTCCCTTTTCCTCGGGTGCCACGGTCGAACGGTTCCTCCGTTCGACCGTGCTATTCCCTCTACCCCTTCTACGTCCCGAAGACACGGTCCAACTGAGGACAGTTGGACCGTGGCACCCCTTGATGGATGGGTGCGATACCATGAAAAACCATGCCGAGCATCTTCATCGAGACGACGATTCCCTCGTACTACTTCGAGACCAGGAAAGATCGACGATCGCTCGACTGGCGGGCCCAGACCCGCCTTTGGTGGGATCGCTTTGCGCCGAACTACCGGCTGGTGACTTCGGAGTTCGTCATCGGCGAGTATCGTCGATCACCCGCGGCCAAAGCCGCGCGGGCGGGTCGGTTCTTTGCCGATGTGGAAGTGCTCCCGATTCCCGCACGTTTGGAAGAGATCATCAACGTCTACATCAAGTCCAAAGTCATGCCCGCTGACGCACGCGGAGACGCGGCACACCTCGCCATGGCATCGATCCATGCCATCGATTTCGTGCTGACGTGGAACTGCCGACACCTGGCGAACGCCAACAAAGCACGCCACATCGCGATTGTGAACAAGCGCCTGGGGTTGGCGACGCCTATTATCGCGACGCCGTTCGAAGTTATCCCGGAGTGAAGACATGCCGATCCAGCGCAAACCAAGGGCACGCCCGCCGACGCGCCAGCCCCCCCCGGATCCCCGGGACCCCCCAACCGTCGCCGAGGTGCGGGCGATCCGCGCACAGATGTGGCGCGAGGCGGGCGGCACCGTCGCGGGGATGCTCGCGTTGATCCGTCAGGAAGCGGGGAAGCGTTCGAACCCTCGGACTACGGAACGGCCGCGAACCGTCACACGGAGACGGGGATGATCCTCCCTCACCGCTTCGCTTTTTTCTTGGTGGCCTTCTTCGCGGTCTTCTTCGCGGCCTTTTCGCCCTTGATCTTCTGCCCGTCTGGTCCCCGCCCCGTGCTCGCCAGCATCTTGACATAGTTCTCGACGTACGCCTTCGCCGGCGTCCGACGGACCGCCTCGCCGATCACATCCAGCGCGGCATCCTCCAACCTCTTGAAATGGATGCAGCACCCGCCCATGTTCAGTTTCTTCCCCGTCTTCGCCCACGCCCTCTGGAACCACTCGCGCTCCGCCTTGTACCCGACCCCGCCGCCACCATCAAAGACGCTCATGAGGTAGACCGTCATGTTGTTCTTCTGGCTCGCCAGGGCGGCCATCATCAGCGGCTTGCTCGGGTCGGTGCGGTGTCCGGGCGGAAACACCCGGTGGCGACGGGTGGCCTGCTTGCCCCCGACAAACCAATCACTCCCGACCCGCGTGGCGTGCTTGCTGCCCTGAGCAAGCATGTGCCTTGGTTATCTCGCACGCCCGACTTGCTTGTGTCGAGCCACCCCTCGGGGCACGCCACCCGGGCGTCGGCGTCCGATTGCGAGTTTCACATCGAAAGAGGAGAGTATCCATCATGAAACCCTGTCTCCTCGCCGTTTCAGTCACAGCGATCGCGCTTGTCGCTGCCGCGCCCGCCTCCGCCCGCGAAGACACCGCCGCGGACATCGTCGCTCGCGTGCGCGACACCCTCGGCCTTGCCAAGATCAAAGAGCACGGCGGGATGCGCATGACCGGGACCACCAGCCTTCTCGGCAACCCCGCCACCGCAGAACTCATCTTCGACCCCGCGGGCCGATCCCGCCTCACCGTCAACGGCCCGATCAGCGCCGTCTGGGGCTACGACGGCACGACCGCGTGGACGACCGATTTCTCGGGCGAGACGCGCCGGCAATGGTTCCACGAAGAGGAAGACATCGTCCTGCGAACACTCATCATCTCCGGCCTCGCGTTCGCGGAGGTGGCGGAGAAGCGGTTCACGCTCGACAAGGCCCGCTCCACGGACGATGTGGTATGTCTCGCGTTCTCGCTCGACGGAACCTTCACGATCGGCCACGTCGGCATCGACCGAAGTTCCTGGCGGCCCGTGGCGTGGAGCACCTACATCGGGAGGTCCGTGGACTCATGGATCCTCGGCAACTACGTTTCGGTAAGCGGCGTGACGCTGCCGATGGGTGTGAAGCAGAACGCAAAGCACACGTTTCACCCGTATTTCAACATGCACTCCATCACCCGGATGATCGCCGATCCCGCGCGATTCGCCATGCCTTCCGCGGCGTGCAACGACGTTCGCTTCGACCCGGCCGCCCCCGCCGCGCTCGAGATGCTGAAGGCCCCTTCGGGCGATGGTCATCTTCTGGTCAAGGCCACCCTCGACGACGTGCACGAAGGATGGTTCATTTTCGATACGGGAGCCGGGATGAACGTCCTCGACACCGGCCTGATCAAAGAACTGCACTACGACCGCTTGGGCGTGATCCCCATCGACGGTGTCGGCGGCGCATTCGAGGGACCGATGGTGCGCGCCGGTTCGCTCCACGTTGGCCCGATCACGATGGCCGAGCCCCTTTTCATGGGCGTCGGCCTCGCCGAGACTTCCCGCGCATTGGGCGTGGAACTGAAAGGGGCCCTTGGCTACAGCCTTCTCGCGCGTTGCGTCGCGGAGATCGACATCGCCGCGCGCATCGTCCGCCTTCACGACCCCGCGACGTTCACGCTCGTCGGCGGGCAATGGTCGCCCCTCACGCTCGCCGACCGCAGCCCCGGTCTTGAGGGAGCGATCGAGGGGCACAAGGGAATCTTCAAGATCGACACCGGCGCTGCGGACGTCGCGCTCTCCGTCCACGCCCCCGCGGTGAAACGCCTGAAACTCCTCGAAGGACGCCAGACGACGCCGTTCGCGATGAAGAGCACCGGGGGGGTTCTGCATGGGTTCAGGGGATTCGTCACGCTCCTCGAACTCGCGGGCACCCGCCACGAGCACGTCTACGCCGAGTTCATCACCGACAACGACGGCTCGTTTACCGACGGCCGCTCGCTCGGGAACGTCGGCGGCAAGATTCTCGCGGATTACACCCTCGTCCTCGACTACCAGAACAACCGCGCCGCCCTTGTGCCGAAGGAGTGACCGCGTTCAGGCACGAATCTCACCGTGGCGCGCCGCGCAAAGCGGGATTTTGCATCACCAAACGGGATTGGACCCCAGCGCAGAGAATCGCCCGGCCGTCCGCGTGAATCCCGAACACCGGCCGTCGCGTAGCCCCCTTCACCGAATCCTCAACGGCCCGTTGAAGGGGCGTTGAGTGGGTAGTTCATTCGCCCGGCACGCCCATCGACTCACCCTCGCTGCCGTAGTCGTTCCGCACTTTCGGCGTTCCCCGCACGACGCCGCCATCCACGGAGAACGCCCCCGTGAACGACCGTCAACACCCCTTCAACGGCCCTTTGAGAAGCGCACAAGCGCGTGCGCTGTGCGCTTCGACGCGCACGCGACCGGCGTTTTCTACATCGCCACGCGGGTCCACTCCCGTTTTGATCGAATCAGAATTCGCCGATTCAACCCCAGTCCCGATTTGATAAATCGCCGCGTCCCGTGTCTGTAAGTCACGGGGCAGTCTGGACTTACCGCAACAATCCGAGTCCACCCACCCAGTCCCGATATGCTCGGCGCGGAACGACGGGTGGCACGGACTCGTGGAACCGGTGTCACCCGCCGGATTGTGTGCAACGTTTGTAATCAACATCCGTACTACAATCGTGGCCATGCCCCGCCAAGCCGCCAAACCGACCCCCCGGACCCACTGGATCGAGTCCCCCAAGGCCCTCGCCGCCCTCGCGTCACCCCTG
>JAGVLZ010000232.1 GCA_020054055.1 Phycisphaerales bacterium | reverse complement strand
TCTGATACTTTGACGGTCGCGTCGGACGGGAGCGGCTGCGCGAGTTCGAGGGTGAGCCAGTGGCCGAGGCGAACGTCGGGCCGGTGGAGCGGGGCGTAGAGCACGCGGCGTTTGAAGCCGACGGATTTTATCGCGAGCGGCTTTTCGTTCGCGGTGACGACGAAGGCGTCGGGCGCGGGGAGGTGCGGCGTGAAATTGTCGCCGACGAGGCCGGCGAGCGGTTGGTCGGGGGCGGCGTGTTGCGTGACGACGCTGAGTTCGAGGATCGTCGGCGAGAGGATGCGCAGCGCGTGATCGCCGGGGCGCGGGAGGGCGAGGTCGTTGGCAGCGACGGTGCCGAAGGCGAGGAGGAGAAAACAGATGGATCGCCACGGCCCGCGCTGCGGGCCTCGCGATGACAGGGGAGGAGTATTTGTTGGGCGGGCGAGCAGCGGCACCGGGAGAGCGTGCCGGGTGGAGAGCGGGGGCGATATGGGGTGGGGGCCTAATCAGAGTGGCCCCGAAGAGGCGCGAGTGAATGGGCGATGGCAGGTGGAGGGAAATTTGTTCGAAAATGTTTGGGCGATTTTGTGGCTACGAGGTTGAAAAAACCGCGCCCGGAGGTGGCGGGCCACCTCGCGGCGGGGCTTGCACCGCGAGTGCGGCGACGACGGAGCGTCGCCCTCCGAAAGACGGGCGGCTGCGCGTTTCGTTCGGTTGGTGCGCGGAAAACAAAAAGCGGACGGGCACTCGCCCGTCCGCTCTATGGTTGGAGAAACCGGCTCTTGGTCGCCGGTGAGTTGTTGAAGCCAGTGCGCCGGGCGTTTCTCCGCCGCCCGGCGCGGGCGTGTCAGTCAATGTTGCTTATTAGCCCCAACGGCTCGGTGCCGTCCCGCGCAGGGGGGCGTGGCGTTGTTGCTTAATAGCCCCATCGGGTTCCGCGGGTCAGGGCAGGGTGGCGCCGGCTTTGGCGCGGCCGGTGAGATCCCAGGTGGCGCCGCCGTTGTAGGTCGAGAAGGCCATGCCGTAGACCTTCTTGCCTTCGAGGCCGACCTTGGCGGCCGGGATCTCGAGGCGGACCCACTGACCCGCGGCAGGAACGGTGTCGCTCATGCTGATGCGGCTCGGAGTTCCGGTGGTGCCGTAACCGATGTTGTTCGAGCCCCAGTAGGCGCGGTGGTCCCACGACGTGCCGTCGAACCAGTGGAGCATGATCTCCTGCGTGCCGGGTTCGACCCAGACGTAGGCGAACAGCGTGTCGCCGGTGCCGACTTCCATCGGGGAGCTGGCGCCGACGAAGGAGTGTTCCTTCAGGCCGGTGCCGGCGGTGGTCTTGTGCGCCTTGGTGCCGGATTTCGGCGTGGGGCTGCTGGTGACCCAGTTCCACGTGTCGCCGCCGGAGCTGGTGGAGGCGTAGGCGCCCGCGGGGAGCGCGTCGTCCATCCACTTCACGACGGAGGCGTCGGCCATGAACTTGCCGTGCGCGAACGCGCGGCGGCCGTCGGGCCATTGCACTTCGACTTCGACCCATTGCTCACCCGTGCTCTTGGGCTGGATGGTGTAGGTGCTGCCGAAGGCCGGCTCCTGCTCGCGGGCTTCCCAGACGATGCGCGCGCCGGTGAGGTCGAGCGAGGTCTGGAGCTTGAGTTCGACGAGGCTGTCGACCTCGACCGTGGTGGTCGGGGCGACGATGGAGACCGTGCCGGATTTCCACGCGGTGTTCTTCGCGGGCGTGAGCGTCGCGAGGAACGCGGAGGCGAGGAGGCCGCGGCCCTGGTTCACGTGCACGAACTCGGTGGCGACGTTATAGGCGTCGGCCCAGCGATCGTAGAACGGATACTTGATCGTCTGCTGCGTGTCGTCGGTCGGGAAGACCGAGCCGCTGAGTTCGGCGCCGTAGTTCGACAGGTAGGCGAAGGCCTGCTGGATGTTGCCCTGCGGGATGCCGGTCATCGGAAGCACGCGGCGGTCGTTCTGCGCGTATTGGTGCACAATCTCGCGCTGACGCTTCGTGCCGATGCCGGTGAGGTAGGAGGCGTTCACCGGGTTGGTGCCGCCTTCGTAGTTCATGTTGCCGACGAGGGCGTCGATGTAGTCCGCCTTCGGGTTGAGCTGGTAGGCGACGGCCATGTCCATGGCGCTATCGAGCGAGAAATACCAGCCCGCGGCCTGCATGCGCTTGGTGGCATCGGGGAACGCGGTCGGGTAGGCGCTCTCCTTGGTCCAGCGGAGCGAGTCTTCGCCAGCGGCGAGGACGGTCTGCTCGCACTGGGCGAGGTAAGCGGCATCGAGCGCGACGTTGCGGCCGGATTTGGTCGCGAAAGCGTAGGAGCGCACGGCATTGCCGTAGGACTCATACATGCGCCACCAGCCCCAGCGGTAGGTGTTCGAATCGGTGGGATTCGGGAAGTATTCCTTGATCTTCGCGGCGTAGGTGGCGTCGCCCGTGGCGAGATACATCTCGACCGCGGCCCACGCGAGTTCGTCGTCGTGCATGAAGTTGTCACCGTAGTGGGTGATCTTCTGGTAGGCGCCGGTTTTGCCGTATTTGGCAAAGGCGTTCATGAGGAACTGCCAGCCGAGCTTCGCCTTCTCGAGGTAACGCGCGGCGTCCTGCGGGTAGGCGGCCTTGAACTTCGGCGACGAAGCCATCTGCGCGAGCGCAGCCACGGAGGCGGCGGTCACGGCGGTGTTCTTCGGCCAGACGATCTGCGGGTCGCCCTGGTCGGGGAGGACGTTGGACTCGTAGCGGCGCTGCGCGGGATACACGAGGAAGTAGAAACCACCGTCGGTGTCCTGGAGCTTGGCAATGAAGTCCGCCTCGATCTTGGCTTCCTGCATGATGTCGGAGATGCCGTCGCCCGACTCGGGGAGACCGAGGTTGTCGAGGGCGGCGATGCCGGGCATCGAGTCGACCGCGAAGATCAGCGTCGAGATGAGCAGCGCGGAGTTGCTCGTGTATTTCGAGTAGTCACCCGCGTCGTGGTGACCACCGGAGACGTCGATCGGATTCTTGTTCACGAACGGATAGAGCAACGAGGCTTCGTTCGTGATGGTCGGCGCGGTCTGCGAGGGATTCTTGTTCGCGGCTTCCTGCGCGATGACGGACCACGTGTAGGCGTTGGCGGTCATCGTCGGGATCGCGGCCGGCGCGGTGTGGCACGCGTCGTGGACGTGGCGGGTGAACGGCAGGTGGTTCGGGTGGCCGCAGCGCTGGTGGAAGAGACCGAGCGCGTAGGTGCGCGCGAACGCCATGGCGATGCCGTCGTTGATGAGGAACGGCAGCGAGGCGCCGTGCCCCGGGACGACGAGGCGATATTCGCCCGGCGTCTGGAAGCCCGAGAAGTCCGCCTCCATCACCTTTTGGTAAGGGAGCGGCGAGTAGGTGAAGCCCTTCTCGAGGCGCGCGACGAGCGAGCCGGAGAACTTGATGGCTCCGTTCTGCGCATCGACGAGGTGGAACGGCGTGCCGGCGGGCACGGTGAGTTCACCGAGCGAGCCGAGGTAGTGGCCGACCATCGCCTTCTTGGGCAGCGACGGGACGTAGCCTTCCTGGTTCACGTGGATGGCGCCGCTTTCGCGCATCGGCTCGGCCTTGGCCTGGAACGTCATGGACGTCGGCCAGAGCGCGTTGCCGGGATTCGTGACGACGACTTCGGCGTTCTCGGCGATGTTGCCGGAGAGAACGAGGATGAGGCTGTTGTCGAGGCGCAGGTCGCGGACCTGCAACGGCGCGTAGAGCGGACGACGGCGGAAGCCGACGCTCGCGACGCTGACGGGCGAGCCGTTGACGGTGACCGCGAACTGCGATGTGGCGGGCGCGGTGAAGGTGGAGCCCGAGACGAAGTTCCAGAGCGCCGGAGCGGCGTTCTGTTCCTTCTGCGTGATGAGGCGGAGCTCGACGACGTTGGGCGCGACGATCTTCAGCGCGTGGTCGCCGTGCTTCGGCATTTCCAGCGTGGTGTAATCGACGACGGCGACGTCGCCGCTCGAGGGCGTGATCGTGCCGGTGCCGCTCGGGATCGAGCCGGTGTTGGTGCCGGTGCCGCCGGTGGAATCCGTCGGACTAGTCGGCGTGGTGGTGCCGCCGGTG
>JAGVLZ010000243.1 GCA_020054055.1 Phycisphaerales bacterium | reverse complement strand
GGCGGTTCGCGGAGCGGGCGATGGAGTTCGGTGAAGAGCGCGTTCGTGTTGCGCAGGCCCGTGGAGAGGTCGGCGTCCGCTTCACCGAGTTCATCGAGCCACGGGCCGAGCTCGGCGGCGTCCTTGCCATCAAGATGAGTTGCCGCGGCGCGTGGATCGAATGGGCGCGCCGGGTCACCGCCTGTCCATGCCTGGTGAGCGGCGTAGGCGATGGAGTGCAGCGCAATGGGCCAATGCTGACGGTGCCCGCGGTCGCCCCAGTCGCAGACGAGCAGGCCCGATTGCGCGTGCGCGGCGGATCGCGCCGCGGAGTCGATGTTCGATCGGCGGGTGAGCGTGCGGCCGGTGATGCTGAGCCAGGAACTGGTGCCGGGGCAGAAGATGGGCTGAGACGGTGCTGGGGTGATGGGGTGATGGGGTGATGGGGTGAAGCGTTCGAGCGATTGGGCGAAGGGCGCGTCCGCTTCGTAGCCCCACACGAGCGGGATCGCGCCGGTCGGAATCTGCTCCAGTGCCTCGGGATGCCTGAGCGCGATGTCGGCCCAGAACATGGAGCGCTTGCCGTGGCGCTTCACGATCGCATCGACCGCGCGGAGCCAGGCGAAGTAGACGGCAGCGCGGCCGCGCTGCTGCACGGCGTCGCGCGAGCGCCCCTGCCCGACGTCGAAGGCTTTATCGCAGCCGATGTTGACCAGGGGCGAGGAGAAGCATGGAAGCAGTTGATCCAGCAGGTCTTCGATGAGCCGAAGCGAGCGCGGGTCGGTGGGATTGAGCGAGTGCGGGCCGTGTTTCGTGAACGCGCGGCCGTCGTCGGCCTCGAAGGTCCACTCGTTGACGTCGGGCGGGATCTCGGCAAGGGGTGCGTAGCGCGGCAGTTTGAGCCAGCGGTGCAGGTGGCCGAGGCAGTTCTGATTGGCGGCGAGTTCGACGCCGCGCTCGCGGCAATAGGCGTCGAGTTCGCGGGCTTCATCGGGGGTCATCGGCGATGAGTCGCGCCAGATTTCTTCGTGCCCCGCGTAGGCGAAGGTGTGCTCGGTGTACAACTGGAGATGATTGAGTTTCAGCATCTCCATCTGGTCGATGAGCGCGCGGAGCGAGGCCATGGTCGGGACTTTGTCGCGGGAGATGTCGAGCATGACGCCGCGCGTGGGCATGGCGGCGCGATCGGTGATGCGCGATCGGGGAAGTTCGCGGCCGAAGCTTTTTGCGAGTTGAGCAAGCGTGACGAGCGCGTGGCGGGCGTCCTCGCGCGTGGCGCCCTGAATCAGGACGGAGGGCTCCGCCGCGTGCGCGATGCTGATGGCGTAGCCGGTCGGAGGGCAATCCACTCCGAGCGTCCGGTCGTCGATCAGCGCGGAGTCGGCCGTGCCGTCGGCGCACCATTCAATCCCGGCGGAAGCCAGGGGCTTCCTCAGGAGGCGCTCGGCGAGCGCGGCGTGCGGGCCGCGGTACGCGATCGGGCCCAGAATGCGGGCACTATCCGTATCGAATGAGGATTCAAGAGGAGTGGGGATGACCGGCGTGCTTCGCGGCATCATCGAGACCCTCGCTGGCGCTTCGGGCTCCGCTCAGACTTCACGCGAGCGCCGCCGCGGCGGCCTGCACCCTGGCATCGCGCTCGGCGAGCATCTTTTTCGCTTCGCCCACGAGATAGAACGAGCCGGTGATGCAGATGAGGTCGTCGCGCCCGGCGGCACGCACCGCGACCGAGAGGGCCTCTTCGAGGGTGTCGGTGGTCTGGCACATTTTCTGGCACACCTCGTTGAACCGACGGGCGAGGTCTTTGGGGTCGGCCGCGCGCTGGTTGTTCCGGGCCTTGGTGAAGATCACCTTGTCCGCGCCGAGCGAGACTTTCTTGAGGAGGTCGTCGAGGTCCTTGTCCGCGGCGCAGCCGAAGATGACGATCATCGAGTCGTAGGCGACGTGGGCGCCGATCGACTTCATGAGCGCGTTCATCGCGGGTGGATTGTGCGCGCCGTCGAGGATGATCCTCGGCTCCTTCGACGCGAGTTCCATGCGCCCCGGGATGTGGACGCTTTCGAGGCCCGAGATGATCTTGCTCTCGGGGAGCTCGAAGCCGCGCTCGATGAGCTTGTCGAGGATGGCGAGGGTCAGGCCGCAGTTGTGCGCCTGGTGCTCGCCCGGAAGCGGGACGGGGATGTGCTCGAAGGTGACGCGCTCGGAAGAAAGGCCGACGCGCATGTGCGGACCGAGTTGAGGATTCGCCTCGAATCGCAGCGAGAACTCGATGTCGTCGCCCACCACCTGGTAGATCGCCCCCACTTCCTCGGCGACGCGGCGCATCGTCTCGACGACGGACTTGTCCTGCTGGAAGGTGATGGCGGGGACGTTCTTCTTGAAGATGCCGGCCTTCTGCTCGGCGATTTTGTCGAGCGTGTCGCCGAGGAGTTGCATGTGGTCCCAGCCGATGGAGCCGACGGCGGCGACCTCCGGGATGATGATGTTCGTCGAGTCGAGTTTGCCGCCGAGGCCGACTTCGATCACGGCCGCGTCAACCGCCTCTTCCGCGAACTGGACGAAGGCGACGGCGGTCATCACCTCAAAGAAGGTCGGCACGCCGAGGCGGGGGGAGAGTTTCTTCGTCGCGGCGCAGACGCGGCCGAGGATGTCGGTGAAGGCGTGGTGCGAGATGACGGAGCCGTTGATTTGGATGCGCTCGCGGAGGTCGATGAGGTGAGGACTGGTGTACATCCCGACGGTGTAGCCGCACTCGCGGAGGCACTGCGTGACCATGGCGCAGATGGAGCCCTTGCCGTTGGTGCCTCCGACGTGGACGCAGCGGAGGGAGTCCTGCGGGTTGCCCAGCGCCTCCATCAGGTGGCGCATGCGGTCGAGCTTGAAGACCTTGGGATCAATCCGGCCGGGGCGCGTGCGCTCGACATCCAGGCGGTCATGGAGCCATTCGAGCGCGGCGTGATAGTTCGCAAAGACGGGAGCCTTGCCCTTCTTCACGGGCTTCTGCTCGGCGATCGCATTCGCCTTCGCGGCGGACTTGGTCCGGGCCTTGGAAGGCGGGGATGCCTTGGCGGCCCTGGGTTTGGCCGCGGTCGCGGTGGTCTTTGACTTTGCCATGGATTTCGACATTGTAGCCGAAATGTGACGAGTCCCCTAATTTGCTGCCACACAATGATCGTAAAGCATTGTGATTGCAGTGTTTATGCGAGTTAGTAATCACTTTACTTATTCAATGAATTCTCGCTTTTCAGGTAGCCGCTTCGACCATGAGGCGCTTCATTTCCCGAACCGCCTCGCGCAACCCCGTGAAGACTGCTCGGCTGACGATCGCGTGACCGATGTGGAGTTCGGTCGCGCCGAGAAGTGACGCGATGGGTTTGACATTGTGATAGTTCAGCGCGTGCCCGGCGTTGAAGCGCATGCCGAGGCGCTGGATGAGCGCGCCGGCATCGCGCACGGCGGCGAGTTCGTCGGCGAGGGGTTTCATCAGGAAGTCGCCGCCGGCTTTGGCGAAAGCCGCGGCGTAGGGGCCGGTGTGGACCTCGCAAACATCGAAGCCCGCGGACTTCGCCGCTTCAACTTGCCTCGACTCCGCGTCGATGAAGGCGGAGACGATCATGCCGCCGTCCTTCAGCCGCGCGACGACATCTTTCAGGAGAGGGAGATTCTTTGCAACGTCGAGGCCGCCTTCTGTGGTGACCTCTTGCCTTCCTTCGGGGACGAGCATCGAGATCTGGGGCTTGATTCGGCGGGCGATCTTCACCATCTCGTCGGTCGCGGCCATTTCGAGGTTCAGTTTCACGTTGACGGTGGTGCGGAGGCGCTCGACGTCGAGGTCCTGGATGTGGCGTCGGTCTTCGCGGAGGTGGACGGTGATGCCGTCGGCTCCGCCGAGTTCCGCTTCATGGGCTGCGCGGACGGGGTCGGGCTCCACGCCGCGGCGTGCCTGGCGGACGGTGGCAACGTGGTCGATGTTGACGCCGAGTTGGATCATGAATCTCAGTCTACGAGGGAGTGGGCCGGAGGTACCATGGTCGGGCAAGGAGTTCGCCATGACCACCCTCTCCCGCCGTCAGTTCAACGCCCTCACCCTCTCCACCGCGACACTGGCCGCGCTCGGCCCCGCGGCGGGTCTTTTCGCGCGCCGTCGGGCCGACGCTCCCTCCACGCTGTTCGAATGGAGAGAGACCGTCGGCGGAGCGAAGGTCGCATTCGGCGAAGGTGGCAACGCGCTCCTCGTCATGAGCCGCGGGCAGTCGATGCTGATCGACTGCAAGCACCCCGGGCTCGGGGCGACGCTGCGGCGTGAGGCGGAGGCGTACGGCTCTCCGCTGTCGATGGTGGTGAACACGCACCATCACGGCGATCACTCGGGGGGCAACAGCGCATTCACGAAGGATGTACCGCTGGTGGCGCACGCGAGGGCCAAACCGCGGATCATCGCGCAGACGGAGGAGATGCTGGGGCGTTCGCAGCGCGTGCTTCAGGGGCTCGAAGGGGGAGACAAGCCCGCGTCGAAGCAGGTGATCGACGAGGTGAAGGCGTTCATCGACTCGGTCGCGGGGATCAAGGGCGAGGACTTCGCGCCGACGCGGCTGATCGACCAGCGCATGGAAGCGGACAAGTTCGGCGAACTCGAAGTGCATTTCCATCACATCGGCGCGGGGCACACGGACAACGATCTCGTGGTCTATTTCCCTTCGCTGAACCTCGTACACATGGGGGACCTGCTCTTCCACAGGAACTATCCCTTCATCGACCTCTCGGCCGGGGCGACGACGATGGGGTGGCAGGAGAGTCTGCGCGAGGTCATCAAGTTCTGCGACGACCAGACCGTCGTGATCCCGGGTCACGGCGAGATCACGGATGTCAACGGCTTGGCCGCACAGATCGAGTTCTTTAATAAGATCCGCGAGGTGGTGAAGCACGCCAAAGACGTCGAGAGCATGACGAAGGAGGAGGTCATGAAACTGACGCCGGGGGCGTTCGAGGGGTACGGGCTGGAGCAGATCCGGCCGCGGACGCTGGGGGCGGTGTATGACGAGATGGTGGGGACGCGGTGAAGCACGCGGTCAGAAGTTGAAGATCGTTTCCCAGATCTTCGGGATCAATCCCTTCTTCGTCGCGTTGTCGAGGTCGCCGTTGTTCTCGACGACGAGTTTCAGGTCGAAGAGTTGGTTGGACTGGACGGTGTTCTTGTCCGTCACGTCCTCGGCGCGGCAGATGCCGCTGAGGACGGCGACCTGGTCTTCTTCGTCCGTGGTCCACTGACGGCGGGCCTCGAGGATGAGCGTGCCGTTGGGCTTCACCTCGAGGATCTTGGCGGTGAGACGGTCGGTGATTCTGTCCTCGCGGAAGTACCTGGCGTTGCCGGAGAAGTCGGCCTTCGAGTCGACTCCGACCTTCGGCAGTTTCGCATCGCTCGTCTGCTTCACGATGAGTTCGAGGGCGCTGAGGATGTCGATGAAGTCCGTGAGTTCGGCTTCATTCGTGTAGTCCTTGGTGCTCAAGCCCTTCTGCTTGCGGTCGAGTTTGCTGCGCTCCGAGATGATGATGGTGACGAGGTCTTCCGCCTTGAACTCGCGCGGGGCGGGCGGCTCGACCGCGAAGAGGCTGACCTCGTTCAGTCCCGGAGCGCTCCCGGAGGCGCGGACGGGCTGTTCGGTGACGCGTTGCGGCGCATCCGTTGGGGGGCGCTCGAAGAGGCTCTGGGCGGAGGCGCCCGTGCAAACAATCGAGGCAACGAGCCCCGCGCGCAAGCAGGGGGTCATCGAGAAGCAACACGCGAGTGGTTTCACAGGTGCCATGTTCATTCCTCCCCAACCGCCTTTGCCGCGCCGTCCAGGTCGATCACCGCGACTCCGGGACCCTCGACGCGGGCCGTGAACTCTTTCTTGGAGCCTTCGAGGCGGAAAGCGATGAGGTCGCCTCGGCGTGCATCGGTGCGGGCGCGAGCGCGGGTCTGAACCTCGAATCCGGCGCGGACGGCGTGGACGGATACCAGTTCGTTCCGCTTCACAACGATCGGGGTTTCCAGATGCTCCGCGCGGAGGATCGTCCCCGGTTCGAGCCGCGTGCGCGCGATCGACCCCGCGGCCTCCTCGATCGACCCGATCGGACGGCCCGACGACGCGGGGAGCCACGCCTCCTGCTCCGCGAGGGCCGCTGATGGAACTTCGTCCTTGCGCTTCACCATTTCATTCACGACGACGACTTGGCGACGCACCTCGGAGTCGACGCGGATGGTTCGGCTGTCGATGATGCGGTCGCCATCGAGAACTCGGCAAGCGAGCACGGCCCGGCCGGAGTTGGCGGCGGATTGAGGCTGCACCACGATGCGAGCCGCTCCGGTGCGTGGCTGATCGAGAAACTCGGCGTCCGCGGCGTCGAAGAGCATGCGCAGGTCCGCGGGATCGACGTTCATGAAGGCGGCGAGCGTCCGCGCGGCGTGGCGACGGACCGCGGGCGGGCCTTCCAGTTCGACTGATTCGGCACGCGGCGAGGGCGTCGAAGGCTTCGATTCGTTGGGCTGTTCCGGGGGCGCGCCGGCGATGCGGACGGTGCATCCCGATCCACTCAGCGTGAGGGTGCTCATGCGCGCCCCGCGATCGTCGAGCGCGTGCCTCACATCGGCGATGGTCAACTGCACCCAGGCTCGACCGGCTGAGGCCTTTGGCACGTCTTCGACAAGCATCGTGGCCGCGAGCGCGAGGGCATCGTCGCCTTCGAGTGTCGCCACGTCGCCGAGGCGGATCGGCTGACCCGGCT
>JAGVLZ010000115.1 GCA_020054055.1 Phycisphaerales bacterium | reverse complement strand
GCCTCGTCGGGCGCGTCGATTACGAGTACCAGATCGGCCGGACGGAAGTGACGGCGGCCGAGTGGTTCGAGTTCGTGCAGGCCTACGCCCCCTATGTGCCTCCCAGCGATGTGGTGGACGCGGAGTTCATCAGTACCTCCGTCGGGATCAACAACGAGGGGGAGTACTTCCTCGGGGCGGGGAACGAGAACCGCGCGGTGCAGGTTGGTTTCCGCTACGCGGCCCGGTATGTGAACTGGCTGCACAACGACAAGGGCCCGGATCAGGCAGCGTTTGAGAGCGGGGCGTATGACACCAGTACGTTCGGATTCGTGCCAGGAAATAACCCCGGTTTTTCGGACCAGCAGACCCATGATTCGAGTGCTCGTCATTGGATCCCCACCGAAGCGGAGTTTTTGAAGGCAGCCCACTTTGACCCGGATCGCCACGGCCCTGGGATGCCCGGCTACTGGCTTTTCTCGAACTCATCCGACGCGGCCCCCTTTCCGCCCGCTCCACCCGAAGAGGGCGGACAGACAAGCACCGGGGGGCGGTTCGCTTTCCCGCTCCCCGAGGTCGCGGCGTATCGGGATGTGCGATCTCCTTGGGGATTGTGGGACACGTCGGGCGGTTTTTCGGAATGGTCGGAGACGGTTGAAGTGAATCAATTCGATTCTGAACTGTCACAAGGACGTCGCGTTCAGGGATCGAGTTGGCTCGGTTCATATTTCCCGAGCATCGACCAGGGTCTGGACCGAATCGATGCCGTCAAACCACTATCGAACCCGCAGAGTCTTTACGCATTTCGACTTGCACGCGATGTGCCCGGCGCGAGTAGCGTTTGGGCTTTTGTCTTCGCTGCTTCATTCACCGCCCGCAGCAGGAGACAATCACAAGGCACTCTCGTTTCGAGTTCTCTTCGTCATCGTCGTGCTCATCATGCACCTTTCTCGCGCTGAATGCTCGGCCAGGCCGATCATCACGCAGACCCCGGCCCCGACGGACAAGGAAAACGATCCGCCACTCGACCAATACTGGACACTCGATCCGGTGCCGGGTCAACCGAACCACTGGATCATTACGCTCCAGGCGAACCCGAATCCATTTCCGTGCGCCAATCTTTGCCCGACCAGTTTTCTCATCGAGCGCGATCCCGACGCACCCGATGCACCGAACGAGGTCGTGATCATCGACTCGATCACAATCACTCGTCCCGCGGTGTTCTATCACTCGATCAGCGTTGTGCTTGGCTCGGACGCGGCTACAGGCCGCTTGCGTGGTGTCGAGAATATCAGCGTGAACCCGTGGGCGGCTAGCAGCGGCGAGGGGTACGTCACTGTAACCGGATACCTCGACGGCGCTTCGGGAGTCAGTGCGCTGGGAGCCATCACAGGCGTCAACCGTCTGGCGATCACAACTCAAGCGGGAGATGTGGGCGGACCAATTACCTGTTCCATGCATCCTGGGGCAGAGCCAAGCAACGCGGCGGACGCGCACGCGAGCACCATCGAACTCCAGTCTGTGGCCGGTGGCAGTCTCACCGGCAACGTCACGATGGAGCCTTCACCCGGCACCACACCCGTGCCGGGTGACATCATGCGGCTTGAGTTCCAAGCAGGAACCGTCGGCACGGCTCAGAACCCGATCGAGATCCGCTCCGACCGCTCCATTTGCAATGTCGTCGGCAGTCAGATTCACGCCTTCCTTGGCGGGACCGACACTGGGAACTCCGACTCGTTCGTCGAGTACATCGGCCGTGTACACACGGAGTCATCGAACAACACCGGCGTGTTCACCGGCGAGATTCGTGCCGAAAGGATGGCGTTCGGGCCCTTCCCGTATACGAATCCCGAGATGACTTTTCAGGGGGAGATGAGCGGGCACATTTGGCTCCAGGAGTTCGAAGAGGGCGGCAGCAGCAATGTCATCTCTATCCCGGCGCTCATGTTGACCGGGACGATCGCGTTCAGCGTGCCGTCGCCGGGTGGCGGGATCGGTGTGGGGGACGGGCCGGTCAAGTTGCTGGCCGGACCATCGAATAACCCGCCAGCGATCACCATGACAGGCACGACGGACGGCAACGGTTACAGCCGACCCGCATCGTCGATCGGCGGCGGGGCCGTGTGCATCTTGCCCGTCCGCGCGCACCTCGAGGACTCCTTTCCCATCCACAACTCAACAATCACCGACATGAACGCGCGCCCCGGCCCCGGACTGCCTATCCGGGCGCGCCACCTCGGCCTCGTGAACATCGACACCACCAGTGGCCAGACACCCTTCATCGTCGAACGCCGCAGGATCGGCTCGACCTCCGAACTCGACTGGCAGGACCAGACGGCGCTCAGCGGCGGCTGCTTCGCCGACCAGTCGGTTGATTCGACGAACGCGACCATCGTGAACATCAAGCCGGAGATCACCCTCCAGCGCGGGTTCGAGTACCGCGTTCGGCCACGGGTGGTCAACTCGCACACCGTGCTCAAGAGCGATGTGCCACACCTCGACGCGGCGAACGACCCCGATGTCTCCACCCAAACGCCGCTGACGTTCGAGATTTGCGACGGCCCGGGAGAGGGGGACGCCGACGACAACGGCTGCGTGAACTTCGCGGACATCACCGAAGTGTTGTCTTTGTTCGGCCTGACTCATTGCCTCAAGACCGGCGACGCCGACCGCGACGGCGATGTGGACTTCGCCGACATCACCGCCGTGCAGGCGAACTTCCTTGCTACGCCTTGCGGCTCGTGCGCAACTGGTCTGCTCCTCAGCGGCGGCGACGGCTTCGCGACGATGGACCTCGACGGCGACCTGTCCGCCGCGTCGGCCGGCGCGCTCGTCAGCGACGCCCTCACCACGATGGGCTACGCCTCGATCGAGGCCTTCGTTGACGCCATCGCCGCGATGGACGAGGAATCCCGCAACGCGGAGGTCCGGCGGCTTGGCCGGTTGCTCGAAGGCGCTGAATAAGAACCCCTCAGACAATCGAAACCACGGCCCGGAGGAGTCGATCTTCCGGGCCTTTCCATTCTCGCCTTGATCCGTACTGGTGCAAAGACCCCTTTGTCGTGCCACCGACTCGCCGTCTTCGGCGGATCGGTGCTCCCCGCGCGTCCGGCACCGATTCCCGTAGGAACGGGAATCGGTGGCACATGCACCGATACCCATCGGAACGTGAATCGGCGGCACATGACGCAGGCGGGGCCGCGATTGCCCGTACCATCCCGTCATGCCCACGCTCGCCGCATGGATGCACAACTGGGACCCCTACGCGCTGCAACTGACCGACACCTTCGGTGTGCGCTGGTACGGCCTGTCCTACGTCGCGGGCTTCATCGCCGCGTGGGGGATCCTCAAAGCGCTGGCGCGGCGCGGCCTGATCCTCGTCAAGACTCAATACGTTGCGGACCTCATCTTCGCCGTCGTTCTTGGCACGCTCATCGGCGGGCGGCTCGGGTATTGCCTCCTCTACCGCCCCGCGCTCTTCACCGATTTTCGATCCGAGTTCCCATTCTGGGGTGTCTTTGCCCTCACCGAAGGGGGCATGGCGAGCCACGGCGGGATGATGGGCATCGCGCTCGCCTGCCTCTGGTTCGCGCGCAGGCATCGCCTCCCGGGGCTGCATGTCATGGATTGCCTGGCGCTCGTCGCGCCGGTGGGAATCCTCTTCGGGCGCATCGCCAACTTCGTCAACGGCGAACTCCTGGGCAAGATCGTCTCCGCGCCCGGCCGGCCAGCGCCGTGGTGGGCCGTGAAGTTTCCGCAGGAACTCACGGAGGGTCACGCCCCCGCGCTCGACACGGATCAATCGCTCCGTCTTGCGGAACTGGCGACGAGCGTCGCGCGCGAGGGGGACGACAACTGGATGGCGATGCATCGGTTGGTCGAGGCGGTGCAGTCGGGCGATGCGCGGATCGCGCGCGATCTGGAGCCGCTCATCAGCGCGCGTCATCCTTCGCAGTTGTATCAGGCGGTGGCGGAGGGGGTGCTGGTGGGGGCGGTGCTGTGGCTCGTGTTCGCGCGTCCGCGCAGGCCGGGGGTGACCACCGCGTGTTTTTTCATCGTCTACGGGGTGGGCCGAATCGCCACGGAGTTGATCCGCCTTCCCGACGCGCACCTCGGCGTCAAGCGCTTCATCGGCCTGTCGCGCGGGCAGTGGCTCAGCGCGCTGATGGTGGTGGTCGGGACCGGGCTGATCCTGTGGATCGCGCGGCGATCGAAGCAGCCGCCGATGGGCGGCTGGGCCGGGATTACTTCAGCGCCTCGTTGAGCGCATCGCGGAGGGCCCCCTCGTTGGTGAGGCCGATGATTTTCTTGGCGACCTGTCCGCCCTTGAAGATGATGACGGTGGGGATGGCGGTGATCTTGTACTCGACGCTGATGACGCGGTTCTTGTCGGTATCGACCTTGCCGACCTTCACCTTGCCGGTGAACTCGCCGGCGATTTTCTCGATCGTGGGGGTGAGCATGCGGCACGGCATGCACCACTCGGCCCAGAAATCAACGAGGACGGGCTGATTCGAGGCAATGACCTCGGTCTTGAAGTTTGCGTCGGTGAACTCGACAACGTTTGCGCCTGCCATTCGTGACTCCTTCCGGGCCGATCCGTGCGCGGCCAACCGTGGGCCGCCGCCGATCGCCGGATTCTAGCACTCCCCGCGCCCCGCTGAATTACGAAAGGAATAGCACGCGGATTGATTCCGATGCGCGCGTCCGCGGAGAATCGAGCAGGTGTGAGCGCGAATGCGCGCTACTTCTTCTCTTTCCACGCCGCGAGCACCTTCGATTCCTGGTCGGCGTTGATCCCCGCGCGCATCTTTCCATTTTGGCGCGATTCGGGCAGGCTCTTCCACCATGCGAGCGTGTCCGCGACGGTGTCCTTCACACCGCGGAACTTCAGGCCCGCGGCGACCGCCTTGTCGCAGTTCCACTTGTGGAAGCCGGCCATCTCGCCCTCCGGCGGGGTCCAGATGGGGAGCGCGCCGGGGGGCAGATCGGTCTCCGAGAGGAACTTCTGATCGGTCCATGTGAGCGTGGATGGATTGGCCGCGACCGCCTGGCACGCGGCCAGAACATCGCCCCATTTCAGCGACCCCTTCGGCCCGAGCGCGTTGAATACGCCCGTGACGTTTTTCTCGATGCAATGGACGATCCATTCGCCGAGGTCGCGCACGTCGATGATCTGGATCGGATCGTCGGGCGTTCCGGGGGCGAGCACCTCGCCGCCTCGGTCGATGCGCACGGGCCAGTAAGTGAATCGATCAGAGGTGTCCCATCGTCCGACGATGTAGCCGGGGCGGATGTTTGCGACACGCCCGGGCATCGCGGCTTCGGCTGCCTGCTCGCAGAGCGCCTTGAGCGGGCCGTAGTTCGAGTAGTCCGCTCCCATGGTCTCGACGTTCGTGTCGGGGATGGTTCCGACTTCGCGCGTTTCATCGCCGCCTGGGGTGCTGTTGTCCTTGTAGACGGAGACGGAGGAGATGAAGGTGTAGTGCCTGACGCGGTTCTTCAGCAGGTTGGCCGACGCGCCGACGATGCGGGGGTAGTAGCCCGAGGTGTCCACCACGGCGTCCCACTTCCGGTCCCCTTCGAGCCCGACGAGCCCCTTGGGCGAGGTGGTGTCGTCTTCGATCGCGTGCTTGTCCGGGTCGCGGTTGCCGTGGATCGTTTCGATGTCGGGGAAGATGGGTTCGCCGTAGAGTTCTTCGCGGCGTTTTTCTGTGCGGCCTCGATTGAAGAGGGTGAGCGTGTGGCCCCGAGCCTTGGCGGCCTCGACGACCGCGGGCCCGAGGAAACCCGTCCCGCCGAGGATGAGGATCTTCAGTCCCCTGCCGGCGGGGGCCGCCTTCTCATCCGCCGCGTGCGCGCCCCGGACCGATCCGAGAGCCATCACGGCTCCGGCGGCCATCGAGTAGCGGACGAAATCGCGGCGAGTGGTGGTCATCATCGTTCTCCTTCTGCGGGGACGGTACCGCGCGGGGCGCACCCTCCGCGCGGGGGAATCAACCGCTTACCGAGGCCCTTCGGCGCGGGTTGCACGATTCCGCCTCGAATCCCGGCTGCTATCGCAGCCGCGCGGCGCGCTTCCGCTACAACTCCCCCGTGCCCAACGCCGCGCGAAGCCGGTTTCAGCGAGTCGTCGCGCGACTTGTGTTGCTCGAGCCGGGCGAAGGCAGGCCGTTGGTGCTGTCGGCGGTGTATTTCTTTCTGGTTCTCTTTTCGTACAACCTCCTTCGCCCGATCCGGGACACCTTCGGCATCCGGGGCGACCTCGACAAGTTGCCGTGGCTCTGGACCTGCACCGTGCTGGCGATGCTGGTCGCGGCCCCGACGTTTGCGTTTCTCGCGTCGCGCGTGCCGAGGCGAGTCTTCGTGCCCGCGACGTACCTGTTTTTCGCGGCGAACATGCTCGTGTTCTACGGCGTGCTGATGTGGCCGTCCACGGCGGAGAGCGCGGAGGTGCGCTACATCTTTTACGTCTGGCTGAGCGTGTTCAACCTGTTCGCCGTGACGCTCTTCTGGGGACTGATGGCGGACATCTTCTCCTCCGAGCAGGCCAAGAGGCTCTTCGCCGCGATCGCGGTGGGGGGGACGCTGGGGGCGATCGCCGGCAACACGCTTCCAACGGTTCTTGCGCAGACCGCTGGGGCGCTGCACCTGATCCCCGTCTCGGCGGCGGTGCTGACGCCCGCGATCTGGATCAGTCGAAGCCTTTTGCGTGCGCAAGCGGCGGTTGCGGATGGCACTCGCGCGGGGTCCTCGACGAGCCCATCGCGCGAGCCGAGCCCGCGCCCGCT
>JAGVLZ010000224.1 GCA_020054055.1 Phycisphaerales bacterium | reverse complement strand
AAGGCCGCACCGTGCTCGTCGAGTTCATCGAGCGGAACCGCCGCCGGATCGCCGGCGCGGCGACCGGCCCAGGGAACGAGAAAACCGTCCGGGAACTCACGGAAATGCTCGCCGCCGCGCGCGACGCCCTCGAGGGCATCCACGACCTCCAGTACCTCGAGCAGGCGATCCTGACCGTCTTCTCCAGCGAGGAGCGCGCCGTGCTCGCGTCCCGCCTCGAATCGCTGGAAGAACGCGTCCGCGCGCTCAGGCAATCGCTCGACGCCGCGCCGACCGAACAAGACCGGATCGACGCCGAGGCCTTCGGTGAGGCCCTCGACAAGTGGTCCGCCAACAGCCGAGAAGTCCGGAGGCTCGCCCAGGAGGACACCAAGGCGAAGGCAATGGCACTCTCGACCAGCGCCGTCCGCGACGCCTACCTCCGCGCCTCGCAGGCCCTCGACGGCCTGCTCCAGCAGAGCGAGGAAGCCATGGCCGCCATGCAATCAGCCCAGGAAAAAGCCCTCTCGACCGGCCGAAGTCTGCTCATCGGCACGGGCCTCGCCGGCCTGCTCGTCGTCGCCATGACCGCCTGGATCGTCGTCAACCTGCTCATGCGCGAGTACCGCGCCGCCGGAGACCTGCTCATGCGGAATGCGTGAGCGCCGAGCCTCAGGCGATGATCTCGACGATCTCGAACCGCATCACCTTTCGCGGCGCATCGACCTTCACGATCTCGCCCACGCGCGACTTCATCAGCGCCTCACCCATCGGGCTCGTCGTCGTCACTTCGATGTACTCCATCGACAGGCTCCCAGACGCCTCGCCGACGAGCCGGTACGTCTCTTCCTCGCCCGAATCGACTTCGCGCAGTTTCACCGTCGCGCCGAGGAACACCATCCCCTCGACGACAGACCCCCCTTCCATCACCGTGGCCCCTTTGATCCGCTTTTCGAGCGATTTGATTTCGGCCTCTTCCATCCCCTGGTCTTCTTTCGCCGCGTGGTAGTCCGCGTTCTCCTTCAGATCGCCGAGCGCCTTCGCCTCCTGGATGCGCAGCGACAGCACGGGGCGGTTCGCTTTGAGATGCGCCAGACGCGCATCGAGTTTGGCTTTTTCAGCGGGGGTCAGAAACTCCATAAGCAGACTCCTGAAAGAAACCTCACAAAAAAGCCACCGGCCGCGGAACGTGCCACGGCCGGCTTAGCCCTTCTCGCCCGGACAGGCCACACTGTATCCCGCTTCCTCCATCGGGGCGAATCGAGCCGACACCATCCACATCAGCCCCCCCGCCGCCCCGGGTATCAGCGAAAACGCCCACTCCCAACTCTGCATCACCGGCATCAGCCCGCTCGGCGCGGACGCCAATCCCCACACCGCCGTGAGCGGCGACCACAGCGCGACCATCGACGCCGTCGGACCGCCGCCGAGACCACGAATCCACAAATCACCCGCCGGCGCCGCGATCGCAACCGCCACACACCCGACCATCCACCACCATCGCGGGACCGATTCCCCGAGCCCATACGCCAGCGACAATACCCCCGCCGACAGAAACGCCCACGAGGCGATGTGGACAACCACTCCCGCCGCCACCTCCAGCGGCCAATGCGTCAAGAGCGGCATGGGCCACACCACCGCCTGCACCGGAATCAAAAGCACAACAAGGTCCGCAAGCAGCGACAGATTCCGCCGCCTCGGAAACTGCTGGCTCAGCCTTACCATCGGCCACAGCACCGACACCCCGATCATCACCATCAGCACCATCGACCGGCAACCGAACGCGAACTGCTCCGTCGTCGGCATCGTCAGGCTGCGCACCCGCAGCAGCGTCACCAACGCGCTCGCCATCAGGTACAGCGACCACAGCAACGCCAGCGGCCGAGGCTCACCCTTCCGGTGCGCCCACGGATCGTTCGGAGTCGCCCGCAGCCCGGGCACCCACGTCATCGGACCCAGACGCACCCCAACGGCGGGCGAAGTTGGAACAGGCTCTTCGGGCATGGGAGATTCTCGGGTGCCACCGGCGGCTTGTCCGCCAGTGCTACGCCTTCTAACCCCTCTACCCTAGCGCGAGTTCCAGCGCCGAGCCGCGGGGTGAACCCAAAGCCCACCTCTCCGCTTCTCGCGCTTCGCTTTGCCTCACTGCGCCGCCGCGGTCTTGTCCACCAGCACCACCGGCGTATGAATCTCGATCATCCGCTGCGATGCGTCGAACCGCGTCTGGAGGATGTCACGCAGCCGCGCACGCCGCGTGTCCACCGACACCTCCCCCGGCCCAAGTTCGCTCAGCGCCGACCCCCACACGATTTTGGCCCCCGAATCCGTCACTAACGTCAGGTGCCCCGTCTCGATGAAGTTCGCCAGATCGACTCCCGCGATCCGCTTGACCTCGGGGATCTGCCGCAAGTGCCGCAACAGCGCGATCGCCGCCTCGACGTCTCCCCCCGGCCAGACCTCGCCGTACACAATCCCCTGGTTGTCGCTCTTGGGCGCAAGCCTCGGATTCGTGATGACCGGCATCGACCCCTTCATCACCGGCGTCCGCGCCGGCAATCTCAAGACCTGCCCGCTCACCGCGACCAGATACTCTCGCCCCCGGTGCTGCACCACCGCCGCCGGCAGCCGCCAATCCGCCGTGATATCCACATGCCCGCCCGGCGTACGCCGAACCGTCGATATCTGCGAGAACCACCCCGTCGCCAGCAGCGCCCGCCGCGCCCGCTCCAGCGACTCCTTCGCAAACGGATCGACCGCGACCTCGCTCGCCGCGATCAGCGCCAGATCGCGTTGCACCGCCGCCGGAAGCCACGTCTGAGGCGAAGTCGGCTTCTTCTGACCCGGCGCCACCGCGATCGGCCAGTTGAATCGCACCTCGGATGGCCGCGTCGTCAACGCCGCCACGCGCC
>JAGVLZ010000008.1 GCA_020054055.1 Phycisphaerales bacterium | reverse complement strand
GCCACGCGCGCTCCGCCGCGCTCACCTCAAGCCCGCTGCGCCCCAGCCATTTCTCCATCGCCTCCCGCGGCAGCGCCCCGAACACCACGCGCTGGCATCGACTCCGGATCGTCGGCAGCAGACGCTCCTCCGCGCTCGTAACAAGGATGATCACCGACCCCGCCGGCGGTTCTTCCAGCGTCTTCAGCATCGAGTTCTGCGTCGGCGCGTTCGTCCGCGAACGGTCGAGCAGTTCCGCCTCGTCAACAATGAACACCTTGGACGCGAGCGAGTCGCCACGCATCGACGCCGCGAGCGCGATGGGTTCCAGCAGGTGCCGCGCGACGACGGATTTCGGGATGGTGATGAGTTTCCGATCGCGGATCGACTTGTCATCATCGAACCGCGCGAGTTCCTTCGAGATGATGTGTAGGTCGGGGTGTTTCCCCTCCGCGATGAGCCGCTGCACCACGCTGCCGGGGTCCGGCTCCCATTCACCCGCGAGATTGGGCTGCGTCGAAGGATCGAGGATCGCCGCCGCGAACGCCTCCGCCGCCATCCGCTTCCCGACCCCCACCGGCCCCGAGAACACCCACGCATGATGCACTTTCCCCGCCGAGATTGATGCGCGCAGCGTGCCGATCGCCCGCTCCTGCCCCAGCACATCGTTCAACGATCTTGGCCGCGGCGATTCCATAGCGTCTCAGCATACGAAACCACTCAAGCCTCAGAACGGCCTCTTCACCGGGTTCACCACCAGATTGTCCCGCCCCAGCACCAGCAGGTCCGCGATCTCAAACTTCACGTCGCGACAACCGTGCCCTATCGTCTCGAAAACCGGCGCAGGTCGGTGCAGAAAAAGTGATCGATGGTCTTGATGCGCTCGCACAGGAAGGGGTCCGCCTCCATGTTCGGCCGGATGTCGCAATAGAACACCCCATCAAGAGGGTTTAACTTGATGGTGTACCCCTTGAAATGCCCGGGAAGGAAGGTCGCGTTCACCCCGAAGCGATTCTCGGCCCCGGACTTCTTCCGCTGGGCGTCGTTCAGAAAGATCGCAAAGTGCGGCGTCTCCGTCCCGGTCAACCGCGAATAAAGGAACTTATCGACGAACACCTTATCGAGCCGGTCTTTGCTCGATGTCTTGACGCTGCCCAATGCCCGAATCTCACCGTCACGCCGGATTACCAAGTCGTGTTGGTAACTCATGTGGAACGCCTCGGCACCATCAACCACAACAGGCACGCGCACGGTTCCGCTTCGGCAGTCGGCGCCCGTCTCCTGAACCAGCAGCAGTATGAGCCTCTCGAAGAGGTCGCCATTCACCTTTCGGGCTGCGTTGGACCTGCCCGCTTCCATGCCGTCCAGAGCAGCGCCCAGCGATTGTTGCAGCGTGTAAATCCCGCGACGAATGATCCCTCTTGCATCCTGATCGTCGAGTGGAATGTCGCCAGCCGACCGTATGCACCGCACCAGCGATGTGCGGAGCGCCCGAATCTCACGAACGCCCATGAACAGGTCTGAGTTGATCGGCCGGGTGACGTTGTGGTGGCCGTCTGCGCGATATTGGAAGAAGCAGTAGCGGTTCTCGTTCTGTGACACGATGGTCGCCTGCAGCCCACCTCGGTCGATGAAACCCAGGTATTGTTCGGTGAAGTCGATGTAGTCCGTGATGCTCGAGAAGTTTGACTTGACCGAGGCGAAAGCAACGAGCCGCGTCAGACTCAGCGGATTCCCTCTCGCCGCGACGCGACTCGCTGGTCGTGCTCGATCCACGCCTCGACCGACTGCCGTTGCACGTTTTCGATTCTGTTTACCGCCCATTCGTTGTACTCAGCGTTGCTGTCGCACCCCATCCACTTGCGCCGCAGTTGCTCCGCCACTGTAATCGTTGTCCCGGACCCCGAGAATGGATCGACGACCAGCCCCCCTTCATTCGAGGACGCGAGCACGAGACGGCGCACAAGTTCTTCCGGCTTCTGTGTCGGGTGGGCAGTCTTTTCACCCATCCCGTTGCAGGTTGTCGGGATGTCGATCACGTCCTTCGGTTTCGCCCCCAAAGGGTGCGGCGTCCAATCGTCCCGGCGTGATCCGTCGCCGTATTGACTTGTCTGAGCCTGAGGATGCGCGGGGTACTTGAGTGTATGATTTCCATAAGGAATGCGCACCGAATCAACATTCAGGTGGAACTCGTCCGACTTACGGAAGTGCAGGATGCTCTCGTGTGATCGCCCCCAATCACGCCCGAGATTGGCCTTGTTGCGATAGTGCCAGACGAGCCATTTGCAGCGCTTGAAATAGCGAGAAGCAGGGTGCTTGAGGTCGGCGAGTATCTCAGAAAAACCGCAAATGTAGAGCGACCCGGTCGGCTTCAACGCACGCGCCGCGGGACGAATCCACCGGAGCGACCATTCGATGTACTGCTCCTGGCTCTCGAAACTATCCCACTCCGCTTTGTTCAGATTGTAGGGCGGATCAGCAAAGATCAAGTCCACCGAACACTCGTCCAAGGATTCGAGCCAAGGAATGGAATCGCCAAAAAACAGAGTCCCATTCGGATGGGAGTAGTACGGCGTGAACCCGGCCACCTCCTCGACGGTGGCATGAAGCTTTCCATTGATCGTTTGGCGATCGCTGAACAGTATCGAGGCAGGGGATTTTGCCCGCTTCACCGGCATGTGCGCATCTTACCCGGATGCTCCGAACTCAGAACGGCCTCTTCACCGGGTTCACCACCAGATTGTCCCGCCCCAGCACCAGCAGGTCCGCGATCTCGATCGCTTCCTTGAAACTCTCCTGCGCCAGCGCCACGTTTGCCGCCCACCGCACCACCTGCCCGCGTTCAAGATGCTCCACCGTCGGCACCGCGTCGCCGCAGACAAGCGTCGTGTGCCGCGCCTCCGCGATCACCACGCCGCACATCCCGGGAGTCACCCCCGGCAGCGGGAACAGACTCACCCCATCCGCCAGTTGATCCGGCGCCGCCTCGCACCGCTTCAGCATCGCGATGTCCAACTCCAGCGCGTGCGAGAGTTCCGCTTCATCCAACTCATCCACTTTCCGCAACTGCTCGATCAGGGGCACCCCCACCCCCTCGCGCTCCGCCCCGCTGATCCACCACACCGAGTTCTCAAACGCCGCCAGCCCGCGCCGGACATCCGGCCGGAAGCACGTCAGGAACACATGGGTGATGTCCCGCGGCGTCAGATTCGCCCGCTCAGCCAGCCGAGCCTCGATCATCGACACCGGCAGCCCCGGATCGATCAGGATGTTCCGATCCCCCGCGCGCACCAGCGTTGTCGTCGCGTGCCCGCTGCGCACCGCTTCCTTCTCGCCCCAGAGCGAGTGCGCATCCATGCAGCCGATCGAAATCACGCGAACATCCATGTAGACTTCCTGAAAAAAACGACCATTATGCCCGAATCTAAAAAAAATCTCAGATTTCTCTTGCCCCCCCCCCCCCCCTTTGGAGTATGGTCCGAATGAGATTACACCGTGATCTCACTGATGTGCGCGGAGGATGAGCGATGGGTCGCGTTTCCTCATCAATTCGATCCACTCCGCACATCGAGGCGCTCTGTCGGGTCGTGACGTCACTGATCGGCGCGTTCCTCTTCGCTGCCGCAATTTCCAAGACGGTATACCCCGAGGATACCCAAGCCGCTCTAGGTTACTTGAGTGGACGGCTTTGGCTTCCCTTATGGGTTGTTGGACCCGCGTTCTGGATGCTCGTCATCTCAGAACTCGGACTTGGGGCCATGCTTATCGTCGGCGCGGGAGTTCGCTGGGCATTGCCGGCGACCGGGGTCCTCCTCGGACTATTCGCGATATGGGCGCTGTTCCTCTGGACATCAGGCGCGAAAGTTCCCTGCGGCTGCGGAATCAAAGTTCCTTGGGGAGGCGGGGACGCCACTCCAACCCAGGTACTCACGCGAAACGTGGTGCTGCTCAGCCTGCTCGCGCCGGCGTACTGGAAGGTTGGAAGAAAATCGAATGTGGAGGGGGCAACGCCATCGGGCGGCGTTCCCCACCCCTTGTGAACAGGTCGGCCCGAGATCGAGAACGAAAGGGTTTTCAGCATGAAACAGTTCAATGACGACACCGGCCCAAGGCTCGCAACCAATCGTCGGTGGTCGTGGGTTCCGGTCGTGATCGGCCTCATGGCGGTGCCGGCGTTCGTGCTGGCGCAGACGGCGAACGGGATCGATCCCGCTTACAACTGCAAAGCGTGCATCGGGCCCCCAGATGACCAAGTCTGCTCGTACGCGACGTGCAGCTCAAATCAGGGATGTACACGACGCAGCGGCACCATCGATGGTGTTCGGTGGGTGCAGGCGGTATGCGTGAACATTCCCGCCGTGCCGTGATGCAACTGATCCTGCGGCTCGACAGGGCCGCGGGGTTGTTTGGAAAGGTGTTTCTGATGAGGAGCATCCCCATGCGCCCGAACTATCGTCTTCTGCTCGCGTCCATCCTGTTTCTCTGCGGCGTTTCCATTCTCGGAGTCAAGGAGTGCTTGTCTCGCAGTCGGCAACCCGCTTCACACGCCGGTGTTATTTTCGCCGAGGACGCCATAGCCGTCAGGGAGGCAACATTCCGGAAGTTGCGCGACGAGACGGAGGTGGAGGAAGTCAAACGGAGACTGCGCGAACGCCTCACGAGCGCCGTTTCTTCTTTGCCGCCCGACCGCGCGCTCGACCGCCAAGCGGCTGATGCCCTTGTGGAAATCGCGTGCGAACGCATCCAGCTTCTGCTCGCGCCCGACTTCTTCCGGTATCGGGACAATATTGCTGCGATGTTTCGTCGCTCGGGCACCGTAAAGCCTGATCGCGAGACGCTTATGTCTCAGTCGGAATGGAACCTCGCTGCCGAACGCTACCGGCTCATTCCGATCGACCCCGAACGGGCCGAGGTGCGCGCTCTGCATCTGCGCGGAAAGAGGGTTGAACACACATGGGCAGGGGGAACGACCGAAAGACTGGACGGTCTGAACTACTACTCAAACGTGATCGAATCGCCCGACGGAACTGGCCTCAATAAAGATGCCGACGTCTACGCCGTGTTGGTTCCGGTGGAGACCAACGACCCGGTCGCCGCGTCCCGCGTGCGAGTGTTTCTTCTCCTTTCCTTCGTCCGCACCCAGCCCGGCGGGGCGTGGATGCCCTGGCGCGCCGGCCTTAATGACCCGACGAATCAGGCGGTTCTGATACCGCCGTGGCTTTGACCTCAACGGACTTTCGTCAGATCATCATCGGATCGCACTCTGATTGGACCGCCCTTATGAACGTGAACCACCTCAAACTTGTTGTCGCGGCGGGCGTGTGCGTCGCCGGCCTCGCCGCGCTCATCTTCGCCCTCCGCGGCGGCCCGTCCAAGCCCCG
>JAGVLZ010000096.1 GCA_020054055.1 Phycisphaerales bacterium | reverse complement strand
GGTCACGGGGTTTGTCGCCCCCATGCTGCCGCTGGGGCTGTCGCTCACGACGTCGATCGACCTGCACACGGGCCTCACAGCCGACCTGGTGAACCGCGCGATCGAGGTGGCGCTGGCGGTGCCGGTGGGGATCGTGTGCGCGGTGTGGGTGGGAAGGCGGATGCGGCAAGTCTCAAACGAACCGCGACCGTAAGGGAGCGGGTCCGTGTGGTGCTTGTTGTCGTTCATTCAGCGCGCGGGCTGGTGAGGCCAAGATCCCGCCGGATGGATGCGATGACATCCCGCGCTTCGCGTCCTTCGCCTCGGTCGATCTGCGCGAGCGCTTCGCGTATCGCCTCGGTGGATTCCGCGAGGTCGATCGCGTCGAGCACGCGCGTTAGGTTTTCGAGTTGTGATGACGGGTCGGGATGGGTCATGCGTAAAGGGTAGGGGCGCGCCAAGAGATTAGTTTGCCGGCCTCGATCTCTTGATCTCTGCGCAAATAGAGGCACGCGCTCGTGTGCATCCGCGCTGATTTTCAGGCTGAAAGCCTGGCAGTTCGTAGCCGGGGGCAGAGCGAGTCCGCGAGCGCCGCCCCCGGAAAAAGCCCCGGTATCCATCTTGGCACCCTGAATGGGTGCAAGAAGCAACCGAACGGTTGGTTCACAACAAGTCCGAAACTCGCCCGAGACACCACCTCTTTAGCCGCGCGGAGATCAATAAGTAGAGCGGCCATGCGTCGCCTTGGAGGAATACTTGCACCCTTTCAGAGTGCAGAGATGGTTGAGTTGGTCTCTTTCCCGGGGACGGCGCTCCTCGAAGTCTCGTCGCTCTGCCCCCGGCTACGAACTATCAGGCTTTCAGCCTGAAGACCCGTTCAGGACAACTCGCCCCTTCCCCTTCTCAATCCTCCCGATCACCCGCGGCCTTTCGCCCATCCGTTTCAACTGCGTCTTGACGCTCGAAGCAAATGCTTTCTTCACGATGAGGCAATACCCGATCCCCATGTTGAAGACCCGGGCCATTTCCTCGTCCGAGACATCGCCGTGCTTCTGGAGGAACGGGAAGACCGGGTGCGGCGTCCACGAATCCGCGTCGAGAATCGCATCGACCCCGGGATGCAGCGCGCGGACGAGGTTGTCGGCGAGGCCGCCGCCCGTGATGTGCGCCATCCCCGAGATGACCTTCTTCACGGTGTAGCGGTGCAGGAGTTTGACGATGGGCTTGGCGTAGAGTCGCGTTGGCTGAAGCAGCACTTCGCCGAGCGGGTGTTTGGGGTCGAGGTCCTTGTACTTCTTGTGGAGGTCGAGCCCCGCGTGCTCGACGATCTTGCGGACCAGCGAGTAGCCGTTGCTGTGCACGCCGTCGGATTCGAGGCCGATGACGATGTCCCCCGGCTCGACGCGCCCCGGGTCGGTGACGCGCGAGAGTTCGACGACCCCCACGGCAAAGCCCGCGAGGTCGATGTCGTCGGGTCGATACACGTCGGGCATCTCCGCGGTCTCGCCGCCGAGCAACGCGGCCCCGACCTCGCGACACGCGAAGGCGATCCCCCGCACGATCTGCTCCAAACGCTCGGGAATCAATTTCCCGCACGCGAGGTAGTCGAGAAAAATCAGCGGCTCGCCACCTTGCACGACGAGATCGTTCACGTTCATCGCGACGAGGTCGATGCCGATGGTGTCGAACTTGTCCATGTCCACCGCGAGGCGGATCTTGGTGCCGACGCCGTCGGTGCAGGCGAGCAGGACCGGCTCGCGGAAGTTCTTCTTGTAGAGGGACTCGTTGTAGTCGAGGCGGAAGAGGCCGGCGAAGCCCCAGGGGTTGTGCAGGACGCGCGGGCCGTGGGTCTTGCGGACGTGACGCTGGATCAGATCGACGAATCGGTCTCCCTCGTCGATATCCACGCCTGCGGCGGCGTATGTGAGGCCGCGACGGCCGACCTCCGGCGCGCCGTGTTCGCTCGATCCGTTCCGCTTCGGTCCCTTGGGCATCGGGGAGAAGATAGCGGGAGGTGGAGCGGGCCTGAGCGTCGATGAGAATCTACTCAGGTTTGGGGATCAGCACACGCCTGGGATCGGAATCGTCGAGGGGGTAATCCTCGGCGGTCTCAGGGATGATGTCCGCCGGCGCCATCGATCCCGCGACGTGATCCCACGTCCAGACGTAGGTCTGGTCGCTCGTCAGTCGGAACGGGGTGATCCGCACGCCGTAATGACGGACGAGTGACGAGAAGACCGCGGCCTCGCTGCCGTCGGCGCTGAAGGGGCCGGCGCTGACTCGGCGATCGGGCGGTCCGACGCGCACGCCGAAGAAGCGGCCGTTGCCTTTGATCGAGTTAAACCCGGCGAGCAGCGCTTCCAGTCGAATGCCCGGCTCGAGGACGCGCATGCGATAGCGATTCGCGCCCAGGTCTTCGATGCGCCACGCGAGCGTGCCGATGTCGGCGCGGTAGGCCTCGCGTCGGGTCTCGTTGCCGAACCAGACGTAGGCGTAGACGTCGTGATCGGGCGAAAGGAAGGGTGCGAGGTCCAACGGTCCGTTCAGCCACGGGTCCGCATTGATTTTGGTGCCGTCTGTGCGGATATGCATCACGCCGATGGGTCGGCCGAACCAGACCCACAAGCGCCAATCGTTCGGCAGGAGTCGCCAGGCGGACCAATCCGCGGGGCGAGGGAACGCGGTGTAGTAAAAGCCCACGATGACGAGCAGGACCGTCGCGAGCCGAACGCCGTGCTTGAGGATGAGCGAACGCCGCCATTCAGGAACAGGAGTGGGCAGAGTTGTCGAGGGGTCCGCCGGATCAAAGCCCCGTCCGCACTCGGGGCATCGCGCGCAAGTCAGCCCGGAGAGGTCCTGCACGCACGCCCGGCAGTACCGCCTCGCCGGGGCGGCGGCGGCGGTCGCCGTCTTGCTCGATGCGGCCTTGGTCACGGAGGAGATCGTAGGATTGTTGCCCGGCTATGCTCCCTGAATGCACTTTGACTTTGTGGACGCGGTGCTCGAATCGTCCGCTGACCGCATCGTGACCGTCAAAAACGTCTCGGCGTCCGAGGAGTACCTTCAGGACCATTTTCCAAGTTTTCCTGTCCTGCCGGGGGTCTTCATGATCGAGGCGATGACGCAGGCGGCAAGGCGGCTGCTTTCGATGCGAGACCCCGCGCTCGCCCGGCATGTGCTCGGGAGCGTGCGGGCGCTCAAGTACGGCACCTTCGTCAGGCCGGGAGACTCGATGCGCGTCGAGGTTTTGCTGTTGAAGTCGGCCGAAGGCGGTCAGTTCGAGTTCAAGGGATCGGCAAGCGTGGTCCGGGCGGGGATCGCACTCGGTGCCGAGACGCCGGCGTGCGTTTCGGGGCGTTTCACGCTTCGGCCGGTGCGCGTCGCGGCGGTCTCGGGATGATGGGGTGCGCCCCGAACATCGTCCGAGTGCAATCCCGGGCGAAAACCGCCATAATGGTGCGCGCGGGGCTCCGCGACTCCAAGGAAACGGCATGAATCGTGATGAAATCTTCGAGAAGGTCAGGGAAGTCCTTTGCGATGCGCTCGGCGTGGACGACGACGAGGTGGCGGAAAACGCCCGTTTGACCACCGACCTCGGTGCGGAATCCATCGATTTCCTGGACATCACGTTCAAACTCGAACAGGCATTCGGCGTGAAGATCCCCCAGGGCGAACTCTTCCCTGACAGCACGGCGGGCGACCCGAAGTTCGTGCAGGACGGCAAAGTCACCGACGCCGGGCTCGCGGAGATGCGGCGGAAACTCCCGCACATCGACTTCACGGAGTTCGCGAAGGACCCGCGACTGGGGCAGGTGGGCAACATCTTCACTGTCGCGGTGCTGGTGAAGTACATCGAACGGAAACTCGGGGCCGGCGCTCCCGCTTGAGGGCGGTGATTGATGCGCTGGATGTGGATTGACCGAATCGTCGAACTCGTGCCGCGGGAGCGGCTTGTCGCGGTCAAAAATGTTTCCTTGTCGGAGGAGCACCTGCACGACCACTTCGCGGCCGGCGCCGGGGGCCAGGCGCCGCTGCCGGTCATGCCCGCATCGCTCATCATCGAGGGGATGGCACAGTCGGCGGGGATTCTGGTCGGTCATGCGGGGGGGTTCAAAGAGAAAGTCGTGCTCGCAAAGGTGAACTCCGCCGAGATCACGCGCGACGCCACGCCCGGCACCACGCTGCGCTACACAGCGGCCATGGAACGGTTCGACATCACGGGGGCGTCGACGAAGGGGATCGTCGAACTGATCGAGCACACCGCGACCACGCAGACATGCACCGAGATCGGGCGGGTCGACCTCATGTTCAGCCACCTCGACCAGAATCGAGGGGGGGCTGAGTTCCCCAAGCACAACTTTGTGTTCAGCGAATCATTCCGAACCCTCCTGACGAGCAGCGGGTTCGAGGCGTGGTGAGCCGTTACATCGCGGGCGCGCCGGCGACCGCCAGTTGCGCCATGCTCGCGGTGATGGGGATGCAGTTGAGCACGACCGCGTAGAAGGCCAGCCGACGGCCCGTGAGGAGTTTGCGGCGGCCGATGTATTCGCACGCCCACATGACGAACATGACGGTGGCGAACTTGTAGAAGGTCGCGGCAGTCATGCCGCCGGAGTTGATGACCCCCGCCGCGATGGGGTTGAGTTCGATGCCGTCAAAGGCCGACAGGATCAGCCAGGTGAGCAGCACGTCGAGTGTCGCCACTATGACGTACCACGGGTAGATCCGGGGATAGAGCACCGGTTCCCTGACCATGACGGTTAATCCTACGGATCCTTTGTAAAGAGAGTTTCAAGAAGAACGCGGCGGAAGAGTTCTTTCGGAGCGGGGCGGCCGGTCCAGGCCTCGAACTGGGCGGCCGCCTGGACGACGAACATCGCGCCGCCATCGGCGGTTCGGAGGCCGGATTCGCGTGCGGCACGCAGCAGGGGGGTCTCGATCGGGTTGTAGACGGTGTCGAAGATCACGGTTGATTTCCCGAGCGTTTGCAGGACCTGACAGGTAAGCGGCGAATTGGCCGAATCCGGGCTATCGGACATCCCGATGGGCGTGCAGTTCGCCAGGATGGTGCAGCCCGAGTTCGAGACGCTTGCCCAACCTGCCACGCGGAGACTCCCCGGGGATGCTCCGGCGGCCAACAGGTCAGCGACGAGTTGCTCCGCTCGCTCACTTTTCCGCGCGAAGATCGTCACGGCCGCGCCCAACTCGAGC